>NZ_JANOCG010000314.1:0-7165 GCF_031412075.1 Rhizobacter sp. | reverse complement strand
GGCAGGCCGTTGATCTTGATGAAGGGCAGGTAGGCGAAGGCCAGGCCACCCGACAGCCCGAAGGCGAGGCTCTCCGACACCGGCACGCCGTGGTGGCGCAGCAGGTTGGAGATGACGCCACTCTCGCAATGAGCGGAATGCTGGTGCTGAAAAGTCAAGGCGTGTGAATTCATGACGGCAGCTTGCGCAGGTCGGCGATCGAAAGGCCGAGCGCATCGGCATAACGCTGCAGATGCTGGGTCGGCAGCGTGGCGAAGACTTCGGGCCGCAGGTGGCGCTTCACGCGCCACTGCCAGAAGCCGCTCGTCTGCGAGAGCAGCGGCAGGTCCATGCGCCGCTCGTACATCCAGAACTCGAGCGTCGACGCCGAACCGGCCTGCACACGCTGGCGTGCATCGACCGCTTGCGCATGCAGCGTCTCGACGGCATTGGTGGTGACGATTTCTTCGGCCTCCCAGCCCGCCGATGGCGCGATCACCATGCGGCCACTCGCATCACGCGCGTAGACCGCCTTGCGGTGGCCACCGAGGGTGGCATTGCCTTCCTGGGGGACGGCGTCGAGGTCCATTTAGACCGCGGTGAGGTGAACAAAGCCCGTCGAGAAGCGGCCACTCTCGGGGATGTACATCAGGAGCTTCTGCCCCTTCTGGATGCGGCCCGAGCGGAACAGCTCGTCGAGCATGATGTACGGCGAAGCCGAGCCGGTGTTGCCCTTGGTCGTGAGGTTGCTGAACCAGCGCTCGCGCGGGATCGGCAGGCCTGCTTCGGCAATCGCCTGTTCGACGGGGCCGGCGAAGAAGGCCGACGAGACGTGCGGCAGGAACCAGTCGATCTCGCTTGCCACGAGGCGGCGTTTGTCAACGATCTCGGACAGCGGCTCGCGCACCGTGGCGCGGATCACGTGCTCGTTGAGCAGGCGAACGTCCTGCTTGACGGCGAAGATCGACTTGGCCTGCCAGTCACCGTTGGTGAAGCGCAGCCAGCCGCGCAGCGTGCCGTCGTCGTTCTTGTCGGCGCCGGCGTACATGCACACGGGCAGCTCGTGCGCGGCCGACGACAGTTCGATCCAGTCGACACGCAACGAGAGCGGGCCGCTCGGGGCCGTTTCGAGCAGTACTGCGCCGGCGCCGTCGGACAGCATCCAGCGCAGGAAGTCTTTTTCGAAGGCGATCTCGGGGCGCTCTTCGAGCTGCTGCAGCTTGTGTTCGACCTCGGGGTCGAAGTTGCGCGCCAGCATGATGGGCGAGGCGAGCTCCGAGCCGGTGGCGACCGCGCGCTTCGACTCGCCGGCACGAATGGACAGCCAGGCGTGTTTGAACGCTGCGGTGCCCGAGAGGCAGATGCCCGCGCACGAGACGGCTTCGAGCCGCGGCCAGCCGAGTTCGCCGTGCACCATCACGGCGTGGTTGGGCATCAGCTGGTCGGGCAGCGAGGTGCCGGTGGCCAGGCAATCGACGTGGCCGATGTCGTCGCCGAGCGCGCGGATGGCGGCGGCCGTCATCTGCGCGTTGCTCATGGCAGGCTCGCCGGTGGCGCGGTCGATGGCGTAGTGGCGCGAGTGGATGCCGTTGCTGCGCAAGACCAGCCGGCGCGCGCGCGAGGGTTTGCCACCCACTTGCCCGAGCACGCTTTCGATGTCGTCGTTGGACACCGGCGCGAACGGCAAAAAGGCGCCAGTTCGCGTGAGAAAAACTTCAGTCCTCATAGGCTTGGCAACGTTCCGTGGACGAGCCCGAGGGCTGCTCGAATTGAGTCTTGATTTTAGTCAGCCACCCTCCCATGCAGGGCCGCAGCATGGCCTGGAGCGCCAAACTGGTGGGCACAACCGTGATGATCATCACGATGAGGAAGATCACATACAACAGCAGCAGCGGCGTGCGCTGCCAGGCGCCCGGCCGGCCCACCGCCATCAGCAGCTTGCCCCAGACGAAGAAGCTGCGGCTGCCGGCGCGCTCGCTGATGTACAGGCGCGGCTCGACCTGCACCGCACCCAGGCCGGCGAGCAGCGGCTGCGTGCTTTTTTCACGATCGGCCGCGAGCGCGTCGCGCAGGGCCAGGCCGAAGCGGCGCGAGCCCTTGATCTGCGACTCGTTCAGGCCGGCTGCGGGCATGCCCCAGAAACCGGCCTGGTTGCCAGTCAGCACCCAGCGCGGCGTGGTGAAAAACGTGGCCAGGGTGGGGCCGGGGTCGGTGAGCACCACGTTGTCGATCAGGCGCGCGCCGGTGTCGGCCAGCAGACCCTTGAGCTTTTCGTGCGCCATCAGCCACATGTTGCGGCAGGCAATCACCGTGACCACTGGTTTGCCGCGCAGCACCTGCTTCGCCACCGGGTGCTTCAGGAAAGCGGTGACGGGCTGCGAGGGTGCGAGGAACCACACCTGGTAGGGCAGCACGATCAGGTCGAAATCTTCATCGCCGGTGAGCGCGAGCGGCGCAAGCGGTGGTGGCACCAGGTGGGCCGACTCGGGGAAGGCGTCGAGGAAGGTGAAAAACGGCCAGGGGAAGGGAAACGGCTTGAGTGGTGCCAGCGTCAGCACCTGTACGCGCATGCGTGGGTCGGCCTGGAGCGGTGCTGTGATCTGCTCGATGAGCCGGGTGAGTTGCCCGGATTGCGAATACCGGATGACCAATACGTTCTTGAGACGGCCATGCGTTTCGGAAGTGCCAGTGTTCACAGAGGGCTTGTGTCAGTGCCGGGGGGCGCGGGGCGCCAATGGTAGGCGACGAGGCGTTGATGGCACGCCCCGCAAAGGGGGGAGGCTCTCAGCCGAGTTGCGAGCGGCCGTGCCACCAGCCTTCGGCGCTGTAGAGCGCGAGCGCCAGCCAGATCAACGAAAAGCCCAGCAGGCGTGTGGCCGAGAAGGGCTCGTGAAACAACCACAGGCCCAGCGCGAGCTGGATGGTCGGGCCGATGTATTGCAGCAGCCCGAGTGTGGTGAGCGAGATGCGCCGCGCGCCGGCGGCAAACAACAACAAGGGGATGGCGGTGATGGGACCGGCGGCAATCAGCCAGGCGTTGGTGGGTCCATCGGCTGCGGGGAAGGTGCTGCTGCCGTTGAACATCCACACGCCCAAGACGACTGCAGCGATCGGGGCGAGCAGCAGGGTCTCGAGCGTGAGGCCTTCGAGCGCGCCGAGCGTGGCCACCTTGCGCAGCAGGCCGTAGGCGCCGAATGAGCCGGCGAGTGCCAGCGCGATCCATGGCAAATGGCCGGCCTGGATGGTGAGCCACAACACACCGCCTGCAGCCAAGCCGAGCGCCAGCCACTGCATGCGGCGCAGCCGCTCGTGCAGCACGGTGTAGCCGAGCAGCACATTGACCAGCGGGTTGATGAAGTAACCCAGGCTCGCGTCGATCACGTGCCCGTTGTTGACGGCCCAGATGTACGTCAGCCAGTTCACCGACAGCAGCAGCGCGCTGGCGGTGAAGGCGGCCAGCACCTTCGGTTGGCGCAACACCGGTTTGAGCCAGCCCCACTGGCGGCGCAGGCTGAGTGCGATCACCACGAACACCAGTGACCAGACGATGCGGTGGATCAGGATCTCGCCCGAGGGCACGTGGGCGATCTGGCGGAAGTAGAGCGGGAAGATGCCCCAGGCAGCAAAGGCGAGGGCGGCGTAGATGGCACCAGTGGACATGGATGGGGCGGGTGGGGAAAGAGTCAGCAGAAGGCGGCAAGAGAGCGGCAGGAGAGGGATTGTCCCCTGGGGGCAAAACGCTGGTCAGGCGGCGTGTGCGCGGGCATCATCGCCGCGTGGCCCACATCGTCTTCACGCAGCAACTCAGGCGCTTCACCGAGACCCCCGAGGTCGACGCGCAGGTTGCCACTTTGCGCGAAGCCTTGCAGGCCGCGTTCGACATCAACCCGAGGTTGCAAGGCTATGTGCTCGACGAGCAAGGCCATTTGCGCGCCAACGTGGTGGTGTTCATCGACGGGCGGCGCTGCCATGACCGTGTGGTGCTGAACGATCAATTGAAGGCCGACAGCCAGGTCCATGTGCTGCAGGCCTTGTCTGGAGGATGACGAAGATGACGAATTCACATCGCGCCTGGGTCGCCACACGAAAGGGCCTGTTCGAGCTGGGCCGCAAGGGCAAGGGTTGGGAGATCGCCCGGGTGAGTTTCCTCTCCGAGCCGGTGTCGATGCTGCTCCCGCCCACTGCCAGCGGGCGCATGCTGGCGGCGCTGAACCTGGGGCACTTCGGCGTGAAGGTGCATGCGTCGGACGACGCCGGTGCCACCTGGCGCGAGGTGGGCACACCGGCCTACCCGCCGCAGCCGCCTGAAGCGACCGGTGTGCCCTGGAAGCTGGTGCAGATCTGGGCCATGGAATCAGTGGCCGGTGCGCTGTGGGCTGGCACGCTGCCGGGAGGCTTGTTTCGCAGTGGTGATGGTGGCGAGACCTGGCAGCTGGTCGACTCGTTGTGGTCGCGCCCCGAGCGCGCCGGGTGGTTTGGTGGGGGTTATGACGTGCCCGGCATCCACTCCATCCTGCCGCACCCCACGCGCCCCGGCGAGCTGCTGCTGGGCATCAGCTGTGGCGGTGTGTGGGGCAGCAGTGACGGTGGCACGCAGTGGGGGCTGCAGGCCAAGGGCATGCGGGCCGACTTCATGCCGCCCGAGCAAGCCGATGACGAAAACACCCAAGACCCGCACCTCATCGCTGCTGGCAGCGCGCAGCCCGGCACGCTGTGGTGCCAGCATCACAACGGCATCTTCAAATCGACCGACGGCTCGGTGAGCTGGCAGGAGGTGAAAGCGCCGCTGTCGAGCTTCGGTTTTGCGGTGGCTGCACACCCGACAGACGCGAACACCGCCTGGTTTGCACCGGCGATCAAGGACGAGAAGCGTGTGCCGGTCGATGGCGCTTTGATGGTCAACCGCACACGCGACGGTGGGCGCAGCTTCGAGACATTGCGCCAAGGCCTGCCGCAGAAAGACTGCTACGACCTCGTCTACCGCCACGGCCTCGCGGTCGATGACAGCGGCACGTCTTTGTTGATGGGCAGCACCACCGGCAACCTGTGGGCGAGCGACGATGGCGGCGACAGCTGGCACAGTGTTTCTGCGAACCTGCCGCCGATCCATGCGGTGAAGTTCGGATAGCTGTGGCAAATGCATCACAGACGGCCCCCCTGCAACGTGGGGGTTCACCTGTGCAAGGGAATGACAAGGCGTGTGTTGCCTCGGGACAATTCGTGCATCCCGCGCAGGAGTCACGCCATGCCCATCACCATCGCCGTCGGAGCCCGCTCCCTTTTTGTCACCGCCACCGCGTGGTTGTTCATCCTGCTGGGTGTCGTGGCGAGTTTGTCGGCGCTGGTGCAAAACGCGATGCTCGCGTCACTGCTGCCCGCCTTGTCGTCGTCACCCACTGTCTCGGGCTTGATGGGGTTGATGCTCAACTACATGCCCTGGGTCGTGGGCACGGGTCTCGTGATGTCGCTGGCCACGCTGGCCTCGGCCATCGGGCTGCTGCTGCGGCTTGATTGGGCTCGCCGCACCTTCATCGGCCTGCTGGTCGTGGCCATCGTGGCCAACCTGCTGGGCCTGTGGCTGCAGCAGGAAATGATGCAGTCGGTGGTGAGCCGCACGCTGGGCAGCGTGGCCTTGCCGCCGCAGGCGCTGGGGGTGTTTGGTGGTTTTGTCACCGCGGCGCGCGTGATGGCGGTGGTGGTGACGCTCGGTGCCTGCGGGCTGCTGGGCTGGATCATCCGGCGCCTCATGTCGGCGGGCGTGCGCCGAGAATTTGCCTGAAGTCTTGCGGCTGAATTCTCAGCGCATCTCTCCGTCCACATAAAACCAGCGGCCACCCTCGCGCACGAAACGGCTGGTCTCGTGCAGCCGCTGCGCCCGCCCGCCGCGCTTGCTGCGGGCCACGAACTCCACCGTCGCGTGATCGGCGTCTTGCACGCTGTGTCGGCGCACCTCCAGGCCCAACCAACTCACCCCTTCGGGGTTGGGCTCCAACGCTGACGGGCGTGTGCTCGTGTGCCAGGTGGCGAGCAGGTAATCGGTGAGATCACGCACAAAGGCGCTGTAGCGCGAGCGCATGAGCGCTTCGGCGTCAGGCGCTTGCAAATGCAGTGGGCCGCTGTGATAGCGGCCGCAGCAGTCGGTGTAAGGGCGCGGCGCGCCGCAGTCGCAAGGCAAGGGCATGCGTGCAAGTTTCCCTGATCCGGGTTTTTTCGAAGGCCCGGGGTTTGCGTAAATAACTGTATAGGCATACAGTGTTTGACATGGAACCCCAGACCCCTCTTGCCCTGCCCGCGGCCTCACCGCCGGGGCTGCGTGCGGGTGGGCCGCGTCTGTCGCCCGAGGCCTTGCACCCCAGCCTGTGGCGCGCCCATCAGCTGGGCCGCAGTGCCGATCACACCCTGCCCAGCGGCTTTGCCGCGCTCGACGCGCAGTTGCCCGGCGGTGGCTGGCCGCGCAAGGTGCTGACCGAGCTGCTGCTGCCCCACCCCGGCATCGGCGAGATCCGCCTGCTGGCCCATGTGCTGGCCGCCACCCAGTGCGCCGGCCGGCTGGTGATGCTGTTTGACCCGCCTGCGGCCGTGTCGGCCCCGGCGTTGCTGGAGCTGGGGCTGGACGTGAACCAGCTGCTGGTGATCCAGACCCACCTCCAGCTGCGCCCTGGCGCCGACCGCCTGTGGGCGCTGGAGCAGGCTTTGAAAAGCGGCCATGTGGGGGCCGTGGTGGCCTGGCTGCCACCACGCCTGCGCGCCGAGCGCTTGCGCCGTTTGCAGCTCGCTGCGCATGCCCACGACGGGCCGGCGTTCATGCTGCGCGAAGTGGCGGCGCAGCAGAACGCAAGTGCCGCACCGCTGCGCCTGGCCTTGCACCCGGCCGGAGCCGACCAGCTGGCACTGCGTGTGCTCAAGCGCCGCGGACCGCCCTTGCTCGCCCCGGTGCACCTGGCCTTGCCGCCGGTGTTGTCTGCGGCGGCCTTGCGCCGCGCGCAGGCGTGGAACGGCACGGAAGAAGAAGCCCAGCCGCTGCACGCCGCCACCTTCATCAACTTAGGGCCTGTTCATACCAAATGAGCACCCGCGTGACTCAGGAAACGGGCGCCATCGAGGCGCAAAGCACAGCTGTAGCACTTGCTACAGCGAGCATTTGCAACGCTGAGGGCGCCCGTTTCCTGAGATCACCCGGAGGGCC
>NZ_JANOCG010000313.1:0-4113 GCF_031412075.1 Rhizobacter sp. | reverse complement strand
TTGATCATCTCGGGCGCGGGCAACCCGCAAGCGCCTATCACCGGCATCTCGGCGCCGATGGAGTTTCGCCGGGCGTTCATCGAGGCGCAGGACCAGGCGCGCTCATCAGGCCCCTGACTCTTGCGCCGGGCGCTGAAACTGCTGCTGCGTGTGGTGCTGGCACTCGCCAGCCTGGTGGCAGCGTATTTCGGGACGGCGTTTGTGCTGGTGCTCTTTCCCATCCACCACCCACCCCGTGACGAGCCCGTGGTGGTGCAGGCCTTTGTCTATTCGAATGGGGTGCACACCGACCTGGTCTTCCCCATCAACACCCAAGGTGTGGACTGGTCGCAAGCCTTTCCGTCGCAGCATCTGGCCCAGGCGCCACACGACGCTACTTTCATCGCCGTCGGCTGGGGTGATCGCGAGTTCTATTTGAATACGCCGCGCTGGCAAGACCTCACCGCGGGCCGCGCCTTGCATGCCTTGTCGGGCAGCGGCCGCACCCTGCTGCATGTGACCTACCTGCGCGAAGCCGACCTGCAAAGTGGCATGCATGCCTTGCCCTTGTCGGCACGGCAGTACGCCTCGCTGGTGAACTACGTCGAGCGTGCCCTGGTTCGCTCGGGCAAGGGGACAGGCGTCAACGTCCCCGGCCAACATTACGGCGCGCACGACGCGTTTTATGAAGCAAACGGTGCCTACAACCTCTTCACCACCTGCAACGCATGGGTCGGGCACGGGCTCGCGCAGGCGGGGGTGAAGGTCAGCGCCTGGACACCACTCGCCTCGCAGGTGGTGTGGCACCTGCCGCCACGCTGAGGCGCTTCAGTTCTTGTAGATGCCACAGGCGACAGCCAAGTCGCCCGCACGCTCGACGTAAGAAGACTTCAACCTGATTTCGTTGGTCACCGGGTGAGCCCATTTGTAGTCGACCCAGCCCTGGCCACCCGACTTGGCCAGCTCGGCCATGTCTTTGACGAAGGGTTTGCCGTCGACGTCTTTGCTGGTCGGCCCGTTGCCAAGCACACGCGGGTTGTTGCCGTGGGCGTAGAACACCGCGTCGTGGGTGCCGATCGCCATGAGGTAAAGGTCGCGGTCGATGAACTGGCCTTTGGCGAGCTTGTTGATCTCGTCCACCAGCCCGGCCTTGCCATGCTCCTTGTAGAACTGCATGGCGCGTTTGACGAGCTCGGCGGCTTCGTCGGCATTGCCGTGTTCGCGCGTGCCGAGGTTGAAGCCCGACACCGACTTGAGCAGCGTCACCGCCTGCTCGTTGAGCGAGGTGGCGGTCTGCGTGGCGTCTTTCACCAGCAGCGCGTTTTTCTTGACCATGCCGTCGATCTCGGTGATGGCCTGGTTGACCGACTGGATGCCGAGGCTTTGTTCGTGGCTGGCGCCGGCCATCTCTCGCATGATCTCGGCCACGTGTTTCACCGAGGAGACGATCTCGCTCATGGTCTTGCCGGCGTCGTCGACGAGCTTGCTGCCGGCGTCGACCTTCTCGACCGAGTCGCCGATCAGCGTCTTGATCTCTTTCGCCGCGGTGGCCGAGCGCTGGGCCAGGTTGCGCACTTCGGCGGCCACCACCGCAAAGCCGCGGCCTTGTTCGCCGGCGCGGGCTGCTTCCACGGCCGCGTTCAGCGCGAGGATGTTGGTCTGGAAGGCGATGCCGTCGATCACACCGATGATGTCGGAGATCTTGCGCGAGCTCTCCTTGATCGATCACATGGTGTTGACCACCTTGCTCACCACATCGCCGCCCTTGACCGCGTGGTCGGAGGCCTGCAGTACCAGTTTGTTGGCCTGCTCGGCGTTGTCGGCGTTTTGTTTGACGGTGATGGTGATCTGCTCCATCGACGCGGCGGTCTGCTGCAGTGAATCGGTCTGGGTGACGGTGCGCTCAGACAGCGAGGTGTTGTCGCGGTTGATCTGCGATGACGTGCTGGCCAAGGTGGTGGTGCCGCTGCGCACATTGCTCACCAGCTTGAAGAGCTGGTCCTTCATGCCGCCCAGCGCCAGCATCAGCTGGCCAAATTCGTCGCGGCGTTTGACGTCGTACTGACAAGTCAGGTCGCCCGCGGTGATCTTCTCGGCGGCGGCGAGCGCCTGGCGCAACGGCTGCACCACACCGCGCGTGAGCCACCATGCCGATGCCACGCCGATCAGCAAGCCGGCCGCGCCGCCCGCCATGATCCAGAGCTTGGCCGCCCCTTGCACCGAAGCGGCTGCCCACACGGTGTTGATGCCCAGAATGAGCAGCATCGGCCCGAAGCCGAGCAGCAGGCGAGAGCGCAGTGTCAAGTTGTCGATGTGCATATCGATCCTGATCGAATGGGCCGGAGTAAGGGCCCTGTTGGAAGGAATGCGCGCACGGTCGAGACTCTCTTGGCGGCCGTCGGCTCACAAGGTATCGGCGCAGGGTGGGTGAACTTGAGATGGCAGCCCGCCCCGCCGTGCAGAAGTTCAGGCAAACCGCCCTTGCAAGAACCAGCCGGTTCCCAGGCTCCCCGCCGACAAGGGCAGGCGCCCGCGGTAGAGCCAGACCAATGCGCCGTCGGTGGTCTGGCCGATGAAGTAATCGCGCTCGGCCAAAGCGCCGTCCCACCAGCCGGTTTCGATGCGCTCGGGGCCCGCCAGCAGCTGCAGCAGCTTGCCGTCGAGCAGGGGCCGCGATTGGCGCTCTTGCAAGGCTTGGGGCTGGGGCAGCAACCACAGCGGGCGGGTGATGGGGCACGCATGGATGGGCGCAGACACTTTGTGCGTGCGCAGCAAGAGCGGCTCGGCCGGCTGCACAGCCGTGGCCCGCTCGGGGCGGTGGTCGGCCACCGGCACCAGGCGCTGCACCTGCTCGCGCCCCAGGCGCGCTTGCAGACGCTCGATCAGGCGCGTGAGGCCGGCCTGCTCGCTCTGCGCCGTGGGGAAGAGCTCCGCATTGGGCGGCGGGCGGCGCGAGATGTCGCTCGATTGCAGCACCAGCTCGAGCGTGGGCGCGGGCAACTGAAAGGCACCCAGGCGCTCGCGCAGCAGCACCAGCATGTGGGTCACATCGCGCGAGGGTTCGGCCAGGGCGACCTCGAGCACGGTGACCGAAGGGGTGTCGCTGTGCCTCCAGCGCGGCTCGTGCTGCATCTGCAGGCTGAAGCTGCGCACGAACGCATGTTGGGCCGACAACCAAGCCACCAGGCGCGCCAGCAGCACCTGCGCGCCGTAGAGCAGCTGCTCGGTGGTGTCGGCGCGGGCAAACAGTTCGAGCTGGCTATGAAACACCGGCGGCAGGGTGAGCGGCTCGCGCGGGTCGGGGCGCTCGCCAAAGGCGCAGTCCATCTCGGCGAGCAAGGCCTCGCCAAAACGGCGGGCCAGGCCCGGGCGAGGCAGCTGGCGCAGGTCGCCCAGGCAGCGCAAACCCATGCCCAACAACGCCTCGGCGTGCGCCTGCCCTGCCACCAGCCGCCCCACGGGCGCGGCCTCCAGCGCGCGGCGCAAGGTGGGCCGGTCGGCGCAGTGCAAGCCGTCATGCAGCTGAGACAAGAGCATGGCTCCTTGCGGCGTGGGTGCGCTCACGCACTGAAGTTGATGGCCCAGGGGCGCCAGCGTGGCCCGCAGCCGCTCGAGCAGGGGCGCCAGCCCGCCAAAGTAGCGCAGGCTGGCCTGCACCTCCAGCAGCACCCCCACCGGGAGCGACAGGCTCACCGCCGGCGTGAACGCCAGCGCCGCGTGCGCCACGCTGGTCAGCGCATCAAGGTCACGCCGCGCGTCGGCCTGGCCCAGCAGCAGCTGGGGTGCGAGCGACAAGGCCGTGGCCCGCTTCATGCCCGGCTGCACGCCCAAGGCCTGCGCGCTGGCATTGGCGCTGACGATGCGGTGCACGTCCATCAAGGCGAGCGGCTGCGCGGCCTGCTCGGGCGTCAAGGTGGCCGCGAAGGATTCCAGCGACAACAAGGGCAGGTGAAGCGCAACCCACAGCATGCCAAGCGCCCACGGCCATCACGCTAGGGCCTGTTCATACCAAATGAGCACCCGCGTGACTCAGGAAACGGGCGCCATCGAGGCGCAAAGCACAGCTGTAGCACTTGCTACAGCGAGCATTTGCAACGCTGAGGGCGCCCGTTTCCTGAGATCACCCGGAGGGCC
>NZ_JANOCG010000312.1:0-5248 GCF_031412075.1 Rhizobacter sp. | reverse complement strand
CTCGCTCATGTACAGGTAGCGGGGGTCGGGCGCGATCGAGAAAGGCTCTTGCCTGAGACCGAAGAATTTCGCGTACATCGTGGGGGCGAGTCTATCCCCGGGTCGTGTCGCGACGAACAAGCGGTTCTGCGCCGCCTGGGTTTCGTAGCCTCAAGACAGCCGCTCGATGATCGTCACATTGGCCAGCCCACCACCCTCGCACATGGTCTGCAGGCCATAGCGTTTGCCTCGCTGTTTGAGCGCATGCACCAGCGTCGTCATCAGCTTGGTGCCCGAGGCGCCCAGCGGGTGACCGAGCGCAATCGCTCCGCCGTTGACGTTCAGGCGCGCCGGGTCGGCCCCGGTCACCTGCAACCAGGCCAGTGGCACCGGGGCAAAAGCCTCGTTCACTTCGAACAGGTCGATGTCGTCGATGGACAAGCCCGTCTTGTGCAAGGCCTGCAGGGTGGCGGGGATGGGCGCTTCGAGCATCACCACCGGGTCGTGGCCGATCACCGTCATGTGGTGCACGCGCGCCAGGGGTTGAACACCCAGCGCCATGAGCCCGCGCTCGTTGACCACCATCACGCCACTGGCACCGTCACAGATCTGGCTGGCCGTGGCAGCTGTCACGCGACCGCCGGGCTGGATGAGCTTGACGCTGCCGATGCTCTCGAGCGACGCATCAAAACGAATGCCTTCGTCGCTGCGGTGAAGCTCACCGCTTTCGGTGCCGTCTTGCAGGCGCGCTGTCACGGCCACGATCTCTTCGTCGAAGGCATGAGAGCGCACCGCCGCAATGGCACGTTGGTGGCTTTGGTACGCATAGGCGTCGAGCTGGTCCTTGGAGAGCTCGTACTTCTTGGCGATGGCTTCGGCGCCGAAGAACTGGCTGAACTCCACCCCGGGGTAACGCGCCTGCATGCGCGGGCTCACGTAGGTGCCGAGGCCATTCTTGTGGGGCAGCGTCATCGGCATGCCCATGGGCACGCGGCTCATGCTCTCGACGCCGGCGGCGATCACCATGTCCATGCTGCCCGACATCACGGCCTGCGCTGCAAAGTGGAAGGCCTGCTGTGACGATCCGCATTGCCTGTCCACCGACGTGCCCGGCACCGACTCGGGCAGGCTGGACGCGAGCACCGCATTGCGCGCCACATTGGCCGCCTGCTCGCCGGCCTGGCCCACGCAGCCCATGATCACGTCGTCGACCATCGCGGGGTCGGCGCCGCTGCGCCGCACCAGCTCGTCGAGCACTTGCGCTGCCAGGTCGGCCGGGTGCCAGCCCGACAGACGGCCCCCTCGCCGCCCGCCTGCAGTGCGGGTGGCAGCAACGATGTAGGCCTCGGCCATGGTGGGCTCCTGGGGTGGGTCGAGCCTCATTCTGACTCGATGTGTGCCCCCAGCAAGCGCAGGTTTTCCACGAAGCGCGGGTGCGCGCGGCGTATCGGTGCGGCATTGCGGATCACCGACCGCCCGTCGATGCTCGCGGCCAGCATCAGCAGCGCAATCGCCACCCGGATGATGTAGGGGCTTTCGACTTCGGCCGGCACCAAGGGCTTGCCACCGAAGGTGATGACACGGTGCGGGTCGGACTGAAATGCATGCGCGCCGAACTTGGAGAGCTCCGAGGTCCAGCCCATCGCGCCGTCGTAAACCTTGTTCCAGAACATCGCGCTGCCTTCGGCCTGCACGCCCAACGCCATGAAGATGGGCAACAGATCGACCGGCAAGTAGGGCCAGGGTGCCGCCTCGATCTTTTGCAGCATGTTGGTGGTGAAAGGCTCGCTCACGCGCAGCTTGCCTTGCACACGCGCATGCGACCAACCATCGCGGTGGGTCACGTGCACACCGAACTTGGCGAAGCAGCGGTCGATCAACGGAAAGTGCTCAGGCGATGAATTGCGCACAACGACCTCGCCGCCGGTGATGGCGCCGAGCGCCAGGAAGGTCACGACCTCGTGGAAGTCTTCGGTGAATCGGAACTCTGTGCCGCCGAGCTCATCCACGCCTTCGATGGTGAGCCGTGAGGTGCCAATGCCTTGAATGCGCGCACCGAGCTGCTGCATGAAGGCGCAGAACTCCTGCACATGCGGCTCGCAAGCCGCGTTGGTGAGCGTCGACGTACCACTCGCCAGCGCGGCACACAGCACGAAGTTTTCGGTGGTGGTGACCGATGCGTAGTCGAGCCAGTGGTCGGTGGCGCGCAAGGGGCCATCGCTGTGCACAAGCAAGGCGTCTTCGCTGCGCTCGACACGACCGCCGAAGCGCGTCAATACCTCGACGTGGGGGTCGATTTCGCGCACACCAAGGGTGCAGCCCTTCACGTCGTTTTCGATGCGCGCGGAGCCGAAACGCGCCAGCAACGGCGGCACCAGCATGATCGACGAGCGCATCTCTTGCGGCAGCCGGTGCAGCTTCGCGTCGAACAGCGTGTGCCGGTGGTGAATACCCACGACGCCTCGATCGAAATCGGCATGCACCTCGCTGCCGATCTGCTCGAAGACAGCCAGGATCTTGCGCACATCGGTGATGTCGGGCACGCCGCGCAGGTGGACCGGCTGGCGGGTGAGCAAGGTCGCACACAACACGGGCAACACCGCGTTCTTGTTGGCCGACGGCACGATGCGCCCCGACAAAGGCACGCCCCCATGGACGACGATCTGAGACGCGTTGTGAGACCGCACCACTTGTTGCAAAGGTTGACTGGCTGACACGAGCAGGGCTCCTGGGTTCATGCCAACCGACGCGGTGGGCATGAACCCAGCATCCACCGGGCCTGCGAAGGGGCGATGAAGCGCTCCTGGCTTGTGTGAAGCCTCGGTGAACTCGCACTCGGCTAGGGCGTGAGGCTATTGCCCATGCCTGAAAAAACCGACACCATGGGCGCAGTCATCCAAGCAGTCCTCGACACCGTATGAACACTCGAACCCCACACCTTGCAGCAGCCCTGCTTCTGTTCTCCGTGGCAGCCCACGCCGCACTGCCCGCCGACGGCGTCAAGGCCGCCGAAAGCTGCGAAGCCTCGGTCACCGACACGATCAAGGAAATGCGCGGCCGCGACGCACAAGAAGTGCAGTTCAGCAAGGACAAACGTTCGCTGCTACCGACCACCGGCGAAGAGACCGACGTGAAAGGCGCCGGGCGTTATCGCAACGCTTCCGGCGCGTCGATGCCTTTCACCTACGGTTGCGCCTACAACGCCAAGACGGGCGCCACATCGGGCATCGTGTTCCGCGACGCAGGTGGCCCGAAGGCCAGCGAAGAAAAGCCCTGGCAGCCCGACCTGGTGAACGTGTCGCCCGAAGCCTGCGAAGCAGCGGTCGCATCTGCACTCAAGAGCAAACACCCGCGTGTGGGTCGCATTGCCTTTGGCTCCGACTCGCGCCAGCTGCGGCCCGCCCCGTTAGGCCGGTCAAGCCTTGAAGGCATTGGCGCGATGGAGCGCGCGCCTGGCATGAACCTGGTTCAGTTCAGTTACCGCTGCGAATTCGAACCCGGCAACAGCAAGCTCGTGGCGGTGCAGACCATCGAATGACAAACTGAGTCACCCATGAAAAAGCCCCGACAAGTCGGGGCTTTTTCATTTCTTCTGGAGGCGCGACCCAGAGTCGAACTGGGCTATACGGATTTGCAATCCGGTGCATAACCGCTTTGCTATCGCGCCCCTGAAACCTTGACAGCGCTTACCCTGAAATCTGTTGGCAAAAAGGGAAGCCGAAGCTTCCCTTTCATGAATTTGGAGCGGGATAAGAGACTCGAACTCTCGACCTATACCTTGGCAAGGTATCGCTCTACCAACTGAGCTAATCCCGCTTTGTGCCTCGATCAAATCAAAGCGCTTTTTTTGAAGCTTTCTGAATTAACCGAAGCTCGCATTATAGGACGAAAAAAGCCGGTCGGGCAAGCCCGGCTTGTCGACCAGCCGTCATCAATGCTTGAGCGACTCTGAAGTCACCGGCGCCACAGGCGTGTCGGCTTTCACCGCTTCAACCTTCGGCGGCTCCTCTTCGGCCAACGGCTGCGGCATCGACTCCAGCGCCACTTCGAGCACCTGATCGATCCACTTCACCGGCACGATCTCGAGGTGGTTCTTGACGTTCTCGGGGATGTCCTGAAGATCCTTCGCGTTCTCTTCAGGAATGAGCACCGTCTTGATGCCACCGCGGTGAGCGGCCAGCAGCTTCTCTTTCAAACCACCAATGGCCGTGACTTCACCGCGAAGCGTGATTTCACCGGTCATCGCCACATCAGCGCGCACCGGAATGCCAGTGAGTGCGGAGACGAAGGCCGTGGTCATCGCAGCACCCGCGCTCGGGCCGTCCTTGGGCGTGGCGCCGTCGGGCACGTGGATGTGGATGTCACGTTTCTCGAACATCTCGTCCTTGATGCCCAAGCGTCGAGCCCGGCTGCGCACGACGGAACGTGCCGCTTCGACCGACTCCTTCATCACATCGCCCAGCGAGCCGGTGCGGATGATGTTGCCCTTGCCCGGCATCACGGCGGTTTCGATGGTCAGCAGATCGCCGCCCACTTCCGTCCACGCCAAACCAACCACCTGCCCGACCTGGTTCTGCTTCTCGGCTTGGCCATAGTTGTACTTGCGCACACCCAGGAAGTCGTTGAGGTTGTCTTCGTTCACCACCACCTTCTCGGTGTAAGTCTTGAGCTGGATGCCCTTGACCACCTTGCGGCAGATTTTCGACATCTCGCGCTCAAGCGAACGCACACCGGCTTCACGCGTGTAGTAACGAATGATCCCGCGCACGGCCGATTCGGCGACTTCCATCTCTTCGTCTTTGACACCGTTGTTCTTGCGCTGCTTGGGCAGCAAGTAACGGGTCGCGATATTGACCTTCTCGTCTTCGGTGTACCCCGACAGGCGAATCACTTCCATCCGGTCCAGCAGGGCCGGCGGGATGTTCATCGAGTTCGATGTCGCGATGAACATCGTGTCGCTCAGGTCGAAGTCGACCTCAACGTAGTGGTCGCTGAAGGTGTGGTTCTGCTCCGGGTCGAGCACTTCCAGCAGCGCCGATGAAGGGTCGCCACGGAAATCCATGCCCAGCTTGTCGATCTCGTCCAGCAGGAACAGCGGGTTGCGCGTGCCGACCTTGGAGAGGCTCTGCAGCACCTTGCCCGGCATCGAGCCGATGTAGGTGCGGCGGTGCCCGCGGATCTCGGCCTCGTCGCGCATGCCGCCCAGGGCCATGCGAACGAACTTGCGACCGGTGGCGCGCGCCACGCTCTGGCCGAGCGAGGTCTTGCC
>NZ_JANOCG010000311.1:0-11976 GCF_031412075.1 Rhizobacter sp. | reverse complement strand
CTGATTCGCCTCTTCGGCGAGCTGGGCGTCGAGACTACGGCGTCTGACATGTCGTTTTCGGTCAAGGTGCCCGACATCGACCTGGAGTGGAGCGGCAGCGACCTCAACACGGTGTTTGCCCAGCGGCGCAACCTGGTGCGGCCCGGCTTCTTGCGCATGCTCGCCGACATCCTGCGCTTCAACAAACTCACCACCCAGCTGGCCGAACACGGTGCTGAAGCCTCGTTGCAGCAACCCATCGGCGACTTTCTCGCCGAGCAGCGTTTCTCCGCCGAGTTCCGCGACTGGTACTTCCTGCCGATGATCGGCTGCATCTGGTCATGCCCGACCGATCAGATGCTGCCAATCATCGGCAGGAAGTACCAGTCGCGGAACTCGGCCGAGAAACGCTGCTCGGCCAGAAAGTCGCCGATGGGTTGCTGCAGTGAGGCTTCTGCGCCGTGCTCGGCCAGCTGGGTGGAGAGTTTGTTGAAGCGCAGGATGTCGGCCAGCATGCGCAAAAAGCCGGGCCGCACGAGGTTGCGTCGCTGGGCAAACACCGTGTTGAGGTCGCTGCCGCTCCACTCCAGGCCGATGTCGGGCACCTTGACCGAAAACGACATGTCCGACGCGGTGGTTTCCACGCCCAACTCGTCGAACAAGCGGATCAGCTGGGGGTAGGTGCGTTCGTTGAACACCAGGAAGCCGGTGTCCACGCCGTGGGTCACACCGCCCAGGGTGATGTCGACCGTGTGGGTGTGGCCGCCGAAGTAGTCGCCGGCTTCGAAGAGCGTGACCTGCGCCTCAGGCGCCAGCGTGTAGACGGCTGACAGGCCGGAGATGCCCGACCCGATGACGGCGACGCGGCGTTTCAAGCCGCGCCCCGCTGAATAAAGATTGCTGCACAGCGCCCCAGGGGGAACAAGGGAGGGAGGAGGGAGGAGGAAAACCGCCCCGGGATTCCAGCCGGATCAACCGGCCGGCTGTGCAGCATAGAACTGGTGTGTGTTGACCTGTACGTTAGTCCAACGAGACTTTCGACGCCCTGGCACGCCTTGAGTTCCCTCAAGTTGTAGGTGTTTTTTGCCATGCGTCGTCTCCCTTATGAACTCACTGGTATGAAATATAACTCATCAGTCTTCATTTTGCATCAAGCAGTTTTTCAACGTTTTTCACGAAATCGGCGCTGTCGGGGGCAACCCGGGTGGCAAAGCTCTGCACCGTTTTGCCGTCGCGGGCGATCACGTACTTGTGGAAGTTCCAGGCCGGCGCCTCGCCGCTGGCCTGCTTGAGCGCCGTGAAGAAGGGGCTTCGTTGCGCGCCGGCCGAATCGGCCACCCGGGTTTTCATGAACATCGGGAACTTTACGCCGTAGGTGTTTTCGCAAAAGTCGGCAATGGTTTTGGCGTCGCCCGGTTCCTGGGAGAAGTCGTTGGACGGGAAACCCAGCACCGTGAGACCCCGCGCGCCGTAGCGGCTGTGCAGAGCCTCCAGGCTTTTGTACTGGGGTGTGAAGCCGCAGAAGCTGGCGGTGTTGACGACCACGATCACGCGGCCCGCGTACTGGCACAGGTTCTGTGGCTTTTCGTCTTGCAGGCGGGGGATCTCGCGGTTCAACAGCGGGGAGCAGTCGGCGGCCTGGGCGCCGCCCATCAGGGTGGCCAGCGCAAGTGAGATCAGCAAACGCAATGTCATGGCTAGGTGCCCCGGTTGAGAGTGACGGGGCGCCCATCCTGCACCCTCAGACGGTCTACGCACAGGGGTGCCCGACGGATGCAAACCAGTGCATGCCCTTTTCGCCCGCAGGGGGCGCCACCAACTGTCACGAACGGCGCGACTAAAATAGTGGGTCAACCAACGAGGCTGAACCATGCTTTACCCCGAACTCTTCAAGCAACTCGAAGCCGTGCGCTGGAACATGGACACCGACATTCCATGGGACGAATTTGATGGCAGCCAGCTCACCGAAGAGCAGGCCCAGACCATCAAGATGAACGCCATCACCGAATGGTCGGCGCTCCCGGCCACCGAGATGTTCTTGCGCGACAACCGCGACGACAGCGACTTCTCCGCGTTCATGAGCGTGTGGTTCTTCGAAGAACAGAAACACTCGCTGGTGCTGATGGAGTACCTGCGCCGCTTCCGCCCCGACCTGTGCCCCACCGAAGCCGAGCTGCACGAAGTGCGCTTCGAGTTCGACCCGGCGCCGGCGCTCGAAACATTGATGCTGCACTTCTGCGGCGAGATCCGCCTGAACCACTGGTACCGCCGTGCGGCCGAGTGGCACACCGAGCCGGTCATCAAGGCCATCTACGAAACGCTTGCTCGCGACGAAGCCCGCCACGGTGGCGCCTACCTGCGTTACATGAAGCGGGCGATGCAGAAGTTTGGCGACGAGGCCCGCGCGGCTTTTGCCAAGGTGGGTGTGCTGATGGCCAGCGCCCGCCGCACCGCGCAGGCGCTGCACCCGACCAACCTGCACGTGAACGAAAAGCTGTTCCCGCGCGACACCATCCAGAGCCGCCTGCCCGACCCGAAGTGGCTGGAGCAGTGGCTCGACACGCAGATCCAGTTCGACGCGGTGTGGGAAACCAAGGTCGTCGAGCGCATCCTGCACAACATGAGCCTGCTGATGGAGCGCAGCTTCGCCAGCGTGCAAGAGCTCAACCGCTTCCGCAAGGAAGTGACGGCGAAGGTGGCGGCCAAGGTGGCCGCTGGCAACCCGCCCGGCCCGCTGCCGGCCTGAGCCACACGCTCCATCCGCTCCATCAAAAAAGGCCCGCGGTTGCGGGCCTTTTTCATGGCTGTGTCTTCAGGCTTTGGCCTGGTCGGCCTTGCGATCGGCCTTGACCTTCTGCGCCGTGGCGCGTTCATCGATCAGCTGGGTGTAGGCCTTGAGGTCGATGCCGGCCGCAGTCACCAGGTCTTCGCCGTAGACGGCCTTCGTTGCCATGGTCACCAGCGGCAGGTTGGCCCATGCCGCGCAGTCGGCCATGGTGAAGCTGTCGCCCGCCACATAGGGTGCGAACTTGGCGAGGCGCTTGAAGGCAGCCAGCTGCTTTTCCAGCTGGCCACGAATGCGCGCCGCATTGGCTTCGCTCAGCTCACCGCCGAAAAATGCCTTCGGGTAGAGCTGGCGCGCCGTCATCTCCAGATAGGCGTCGATGAAGGTGATGAGCTCGCGCACCTTGGCCGCCTGCCAGGGGTCGGCCGGGATCAGCGCGGGTGTCGGGTGCGTGGCTTCGAGGTAGTCGAGGATGACCTGGCTCTCGCACAGTGCGCCCTGCGGTGTGCGGATGAAGGGAATCTTGCCCAGCGGCGTGGCGCTCAGCACCGCGTCGTCGGTGCGGCCAGTGCCGACCTTCTCTTCGGTAAACGGGATGCCCTTTTCGAGCAGCGCGAGCTTGACCTTGTTGTAGTAGTTCGAGATGGTGGAACCGCACAGCGTGATCATGGGTGTCTCCGAGGGGTTGTTGTCGGCGCAGTCTAGGGGCGAGCCGTTGGCCGGGGCTGCCGCGCAGGCGACAATTCGGGCCATGACGACGACCTTTCTCGACAAGCTGTGCAGCCGCACCGAGCTGCCCGCCCGCCTGGCAAAACTGCCGCGGCCGATGGTGTTCACCAACGGTGTGTTCGACATCCTGCACCGGGGCCACGTGAGCTATCTCGAAGCGGCCCGGGCGTTGGGCGGCAGTCTGGTGATCGGCTTGAACAGCGATGCGTCGGCGCGCCTGTTGGGCAAGGGCCCCGACCGGCCGCTCAATGCCGAAGCCGACCGCGCCTGCGTGCTGGCCGCGCTGGAAAGCGTGAGCCTGGTCGTGCTCTTCGACGAGCAGACGCCGGTCGAGCTGCTGCAACTCGTGCAACCCGACCTGTATGTGAAGGGCGGCGATTACGACATCGAGACGCTGGCCGAGACGAAGCTGGTGCGCACCTGGGGCGGCGATGCTCGCTCGATCCCGTTTGTCGATGGTTACTCGACCACGGCGCTGGTCAGGCGCATCCGCAGCTAGCGCTTGTTCACCAGCGCCATGCCCACCGCCACACCGGCCAGGGCCAGCAGCAAACGCGCGGTGATCGGCTCACCCAGCAGCAGCACCCCCATCAACAAGCCGAACACCGGCGTGAGCAGCGTGAACGCCGACAGCCGCGTGGCCGGGTAGTGGCGCACCAGCCAGAACCACAGCAAATAGCTCGCGAACACCACCATGATGGTCTGGAACGCGAGTGAGCCGATGGCGAGCGCCGACAGCTGCTGCGGCCAGGTGTCGCCGTTCCAGAGCGCGCCCAGGCCCAGCAGCACACCCGACACGCCGAGCTGGTAGGCGAGCGTCTTTTCGGGCGATGCGCTGCCGAGCCGGGTGGCGCGGATGCTCAAGGTGGTGGCTGCCCACAAGCCTGCGGCCATCACGCCGAGCGCGTCACCGATCCACTGCGTCGGCCCGATCGCCGGTTGGGTGAAACCTTCGGCGAAGGCACTCGCCACACCCGCAAACGCCAACACCAGCCCCGCCGTTTGCAGCGCCGACAAACGCTCGGAATGCGCAATGAACGGCATGCCCAGCGCCACGATGAAAGGCGCGAAGTAGATGAACACGATCATGCGCGAGGCGGTCGTGTACTGCAGGCCGATGAAGATGCAGGCGAACTCGGCGGCAAACAGCGCACCCGCGAGCAGGCCACCGGGCAAGGTGCCGTCACGCTGAAACAGCGCAATGCCACGCAGCCGCGCCCACAGCAGCACCAGCACCACGCCGCCGAGCGAGCGCACGGCCGCCTGCACGAGTGGCGAGACCTCGCCCAGCGCCGCCTTGGCGGCGACCTGGTTCAGGCCCCACAAGAAGCTGCAGGCGATCAGCGAGACGACGGCGAGTGAGTCGAGATGGGTCTTGCGATCAGACATGGGGCGTGTTGCGTGAGGCCAGCCGCGACCCGGCCCACAGCAGCCCCAGGCAGGCGACGCCCGAGAGCACACCGGTCACGTGGGCCATCGGCGCAATGCCGATGTCCCAGCCGTCGTGGCGTTGCACGGCTTCGCGCCAGGGCGTTTCGGTGGCGATCTTGGCCAGCAGGCCGGCGAGCACGGTGGCCGCCACCGCGCGCTGGCCACGGGTGCCGGTGGCGAACAAGTGCGCGAGGACGATGGCCACGCCCGCGTGCACCACACCCGAGAGACCGCCGTAGTGTTTCAGCTCGGGCACCACCCACAAGAAGGCCAGGTGCGTGAGCGGCCAGGCCATGAGCCATGCGAGCGCCGCGCGCAGTGGCACACGTGACACCCAACCGAAGGCGGCAGTCAGCGTGAGGCCGGTGAGGTTGCCGATCAGGTGCAGGTTGCTGTAGTGCACGAAGGCGGCGCTCCACCATCGCCAAGGCTGGCTGGCCGCCTGCTCGGGTTGCCATTCCAGCCAACGGATGGCGCCCGACACGAGTGACAACAGCGTGCCTGCCAACAAAAGCAACGCCACCGCACACCAGGCAGCGCCCGGGCGGCGCAAGACGGCCACCATCAGGTCGAAGGGAACACGGCCCGCCACACGGCCAGCACCGCGTCACGCTGCGGTGCAACGCTGGCCGGGTCGACCTGGGTGGGCTTTTCGTCGAGGCGGGCCTTGTGCTGCGCACGGCGCAGCTCGCGGTAGGCGTCGGCCGCGGCGTGGCCCACATCGGCGGGCAGCAGGCCGCAGGCAACGGCCCGTTGCAGCAGGGCAATGTTGCCCACGTTGTCGAGCAGCTCGGGGTGCGCCTTGCCGTGGGCCAGCACCAGGTACTGCACGGCAAACTCGGCGTCCATCATGCCGCCTGCGCTGTGCTTGACGTCGAAGAGGCCCGCCTTCACCGGCCGCGCGGCGCGCACCTTTTCGCGCATCGCCTGGATCTCGGTGCGCAAGGCCACCGGGTCGCGCTCGGCGCAGATCACCGCGCGGCGTGCCGCCTCGAAGCGCGGCGCCAGGTCGGGCGTGCCGGCGCAAAAGCGGGCACGGGTGATGGCCTGGTGCTCCCAGGTCCAGGCGGTGTTGCTGCCGCGGCCCTTCTGGTAGTTCTCGTAGGAATTGAGCGAGGTGACCAAGAGGCCCGAGTTGCCGTTGGGGCGCAAGGCGGTGTCGATGTCGAACAGCTCGCCCGAGGCGGTGCGCGTGGTCAACCAGTTGATGAGCTTGCGCACGAAGGCGCCGTAGACCTCGGCGGCGTTGTAGGGGTCGGTCTCGTCGGCGTCGTCAAACAGGAACACCACGTCGAGGTCACTGCCGTAACCCAGCTCCTTGCCGCCGAGCTTGCCGTAGGCGATGACGGCAAAACGCGGCGTCTCGCGGTGGTGTTGTTTGAGGTGGCTCCAGGCCCAGTTGATCGTGCACTGCAGGGTGGCGTCGGCCAGCGCCGACAGGTCGTCGGCCACCTGCTCGACGGTGATGTGGCCCTCGACATCGCGCACCAGGGTGCGGAAGACCTCGGCGTGGTGGGCGCGGCGCAAGGTGTCGAGCAGCAGCTCTTCGTCCGCCTGGTAGAAGCGGGTCCAGGCGTCGTGGCGCGCTTCGAGGTCGGCGATGAAACTCTCACGCTCGAAGCGGCCGTGCAGCAGGCGTTCGTCGGCCAGCTCGTCGATCACGCCGGGGTGGCGCATCAGGAATTGCGCCGGCCAGCGCGCCAGGCCCAAGAGGCGCAACAAGCGGTTTTGCACCTCGGGCCGCTCGACCAGCAGCGCGAGGTAACTCTCACGCCGCAGCAGCGGCTCCAGCCAGTCGATGAAACGGGTGGCGGCCTCCATCGTGCAGGCGTCTTCGGCCACGGCCTGTGCGGCGCGTGTGACCAGGCGGGCCAGGCGCAACTTGCTTTCTTCACGCAGCACCTTGATGCGCGGGTGGTCGCACCAGGGCTGCACACGCGCGGCCAGCTCGGGCGGCAATCGTTCCAGAAAGGCCACGTTGTCGACTGCTTGGGGCGCCGGGCCGCAGGTCTTGCAGCCGCCGTTGGCGGGGTTGGTCGCAGCCGGCGCACGGCCGTCGTGCAGCAGCGCGTCGAACTCCATCGCCACGAACTCGCGCGTTTCTCCCAGGTGCTTGAGCAGCTCGCAGGTCTCGCCGTCGCAGGTGAAACCCATGCTGCGGGCGATCCAGCCGAGGTCGGTATCGACCGTGGGCAGCACGTGCGTTTGCTGGTCGTCGAGGAACTGGATGCGGTGTTCGACTCGGCGCAAGAAGGTGTAGGCCTCGGCCAGGCGCTGCGCGCTCTCGGGCTTCATCAGGCCACCGGCCGTGAGCTTCTCCAGCGCTTTCAGCGTCGGGCGGGTGCGCATCTCGGGGAACTGCCCGCCGCGCACCACCTGCAGCAGCTGCACGATGAACTCGATCTCGCGGATGCCGCCGCGTGAGAGCTTCACGTCGTTGGCGCGCTCGGGCCGGCCGGCGGCGCGGCGCTGGGCTTCTTCGCGCACCTTGCGGTGCAACTGGCGCAGGCCTTCGAACACGCCGTAGTCGAGATAACGGCGATAGACAAAGGGCGTGACGGTGCCGCTGAGTTGTTTGGCGCGGCCGTTCTTCACGCTCTCGGAGGGCGCCACCACGCGGCTCTTGAGCCAGGCAAAACGCTCCCACTCGCGCCCTTGCACGAGAAAGTATTCCTCCAGCATCGCCAGGCTCACCACCGGCGGGCCGGAGTTGCCGTTGGGCCGCAACGCGAGGTCGACACGGAAGACAAAACCGTCGTCGGTGCTGTCGCCGATCAACGCGTAGAGGCTGCGCGCGACCTGCGCAAAGTATTCGTGCGCGCTGATCACCTTGGGCCCGGCGGTCTGGCCGTCTTCTTCGTAGACGTAGATCAGGTCGATGTCGGACGACACGTTGAGCTCGTGTGCCCCCAGCTTGCCCATGCCCACGACCCAGAAGTCGATGCGCTCGCCGGCTTCGTTGAGCGGGGCGCCGTAACGCGCGTCCTGGTCGATGAAGGCCTGCGCCAACGCGAGGTCGAGCGTGGTCTCGGCCAGCTGGGTCATCGCACGGGTGATGTCTTGCATGTCGGCACCCTGCTCGATGTCGAGCACGGCCAGGCGTTCGAGCACCAGGTGGCGGGCGACACGCAGGCTGCTTGCGAGCGTGCGGCCGTTGGCGATGAGGGTGTCGATCAGCGCGCTGATGCTGTCGCGAGCGGGCAGGCCGGGGGCGAGCAAGGGCAGCTCGGCGAAAAAGCGACGGCGCACACGCTGAACGAAGCGGCTGTGGTCGGCGCCGACGGTGGTGTTCTCAGGGCCCATGGCGGGCGGATTTTGCCCCACAACCCTTGGCATTGCCCGGTGGTGCACCTCTGCGCGAGGGCGTAAGCTGCCGCGGCTGTCTCCTTGGGGCGACAACGCATTGAACGGGGAGTTCTTTCATGCAGATTGCTGCGCTGCAAACAGTCGCAACCCCGAACGTCGAACGCAACCTGGGCACGGCGCGGCGCCTCATTGCCGAGGCTGCGCAAGAAGGTGCCCAACTGGTCGCGCTGCCCGAGTACTTCTGCTTCATGGGCCATCGCGACAGCGACAAGCTGGCGCTGGCCGAAACACCCGGGGACGGGCCGATCCAGCAGATGCTGGCCGAGGCGGCGCGTGAGCACGGCGTGTGGGTGATCGGCGGCACCTTGCCCTTGCGCGCCGGCAGCCCCGACCGGGTGTTCAACGCCTGCTGCGTGTATTCGCCCGAGGGCCATTTGGCCGCGCGCTACGACAAGATTCACCTGTTCCGCTACGACAACGGGCGCGAAAGTTATGACGAAGGGCGTGTGCTGCAAGCTGGCACCACGCCGGTGGCCTGTGATGTGGGTGGGCTGCGGCTGGGCCTGAGCATTTGTTATGACCTGCGCTTTCCCGAGCTGTACCGCCGCCTGATGCACCCGCCTTGCGACCTGCTGGCCGTGCCGGCCGCCTTCACCCACACCACCGGCCGCGCGCACTGGGAGGTGTTGCTGCGCGCCCGCGCGATCGAAAACCAGTGTTACGTGATCGCGCCCGCCCAGGGTGGCTTGCATGAAAACGGCCGCCGCACCTTTGGCCACAGCCTGATCGTCGATCCCTGGGGCGAGGTGCAGGCCTTGCGTGAGGTGGGTGAAGGCGTGGTGATGGCCGAGCTCGATGTCGACCGCATCGCGGCCGTGCGCTCACAGCTGCCGGCGCTCACACACCGGCAGATCTAGCCGGGCTCAGCGCGAGCCGTACATCATCTGCCGCGCCAGCGCCGACTTGAGCGGCCGCAGCGCTTGCAGCGCCACCATGCTCAAGCCCCGTGCCGTGCCTGCGCCGGGCAGCTTCCAGGTGAAGCTGCGGGCGAGGAAGTCGGTGGCGGCAATCATGGCCCAGCGGTCGGGGCCACGTTGCCATTCGAGCTTGCGCAGCACGCTGTCGACGTCGCTCGAGCGTGACAAGGCCCGCACCAGGTCGAAGGCATCGCGCAGGCCGAGGTTCAGGCCCTGGCCGGCGACCGGGTGCAGGGTTTGCGCCGCATTGCCGATGCGCACCGTGCGGCCGTGGGTCAGTGTGCGTTCGGCAATCAGGCCCAGATCGAAACGTTTGAGCGGCGACACCGCCGTGAGCCGGCCCACTTCGGGGTGGAACAAGGTGTTGAGCACGGCGAGTCGTTGGGTGTCATCCAGCTCGCCCACCGGGTCGTCATCGCGGTTCACACACCACACCAGCGCGGCGCGGCCTTCTTTCAAGGGCAACAACGCGGCCGGGCCGTGGCGCGTGAAGCGCTCATAGGCCACACCAGCACGCGGGTTGGCGAGCTGCACCGTGCCGACCCAGGCGTGTTGCGCATAGTCGCGCCGCAGCGGCGGGCGGGCAGGCTGTGCCAGGGTCGACGGCAGTTCGGTGGTGAACACACCGCCCTCAGCCACCACCGCGAGGTCGAAGGGGTCGACGATGCCGCTGTCGATCTCGACGCCATTGGCAAGTGGCTTCATCGCCCGCACCGGTGTGCCGAAGCGGGTGTAGAGGCGTGAGGGCTCACGCTCGCAGGCTACCAGCCAGGTGGCTTGCAGTGGCGCCACGATGGCGCCGTAGCTCAGCACCGCGCCCAGCAGCGGCACATGCTCCTCAGCCGCCGAGATGCGCACTTCAGGCTCGCCCATCACATCGGCCAGCACCCCCCCCAGCGACGGCGCTTGTTGCGACACATGCACCGCGAGGATGGGCTGCGCCGCATCGGCCTGCCATGCGCCCAGGCGCTGGAGTAACTGCACGCTGCCGAGCGACAGGGCGAGCGTGCGTGGGTCGCCCGACACGTCTTGTGCCAACGCGCGGCTGTCGAACAGGCTGATGTGTGCGTGAGGCAGGGCCCTTGAGGCATGGAGCGCAAGGCTCAGGCCGACCGGGCCGGCGCCGACGATGGCCAGACGAAACGTGTGCGGGAACTCGGTCATGGCGCAAAGCATACCCAGGTGCACGGGCGTGCTGTGCTTTGTGCCTAAACGGCCCGATTTGGCATGCGGTGAGAGCTTTGTCACGGACGATGACCCATCAGGCCAAAGTGCAAGCTGACACCCCACCCGATCGAGGGGGGCGAAAACAGATGTTTTGCCCCGTGAATCGGGGGGCCTGAAACAGGACGCCAAACACGCTGCGTGGCACATTGAGTTACGCGTTTTCAACGCACCCAATTCCCCGAGGAGATCCCATGAAATTCAAGTCGCTGGCCGTGCTGCTGGCGTTGGTGACAGGAGCTCCGGCCATGGCCGCGTGCACCGACACCTTCAACCTGGGCGTGATGGGCCCCCCCGCCCTGCGCGTCATCGGCAACAGCTTCGGCTCCACCCAGAGGTTTGAAGACTGCTACAACTTCACGCTGAACGGCCCGGCAGACTCGTTTGGCTTCACGCTCGAGTTCGACGGCTCGGTGCGTCGCAACATCGATCTGACCTCGATCACCCTCTCGGGCGGCAGCCTGGCGCATTCGATCAACGACACCTCGGCATCGAGCTTCAGCTTCAGCAACCTGCTGGCTGGTGCATACCAGTTCGTCGTCATCGGTGACGTGACCGGCCGTGACGGTGGTCTGTTCGGTGGTGGCACGGTCGGTTATGCAGGGGCGTTTGCCACCATGGCCGGCACCGCGATTGCCGCACCGGTGCCCGAACCCAAGACCTACGCGATGTTGGCCCTGGGCTTGATCGCGGTGGGCTCGGTGGTGCGACGTCGCAACCAGGCCTGAAGCTGTCAGCGGCCCTTCACGGGCAGCAATTCAAAGGCGAACTCCGGTTCGCCTTTGTCGTTTCTGGAACGTGCGTCGGCGCAGCGTCTGCCCCTATCATCAACAGCCTCTTCACAGGAGACTGACATGGGCCTGATGGATTTCATCAAGAAACAGTTCATCGACATTCTGGAGTGGACGGAGTCCGGCGACGGTGTGCTCGCCTGGCGCTACCCGATGGCGGGCAACGAAATCCAGTACGGCGGCTCGCTCACCGTGCGCGAGTCGCAGATGGCCGTCTTCGTCAACGAAGGCAAGGTGGCCGACGTGTTCGGCCCCGGCATGTACAAGCTGACAACCCAGACGCTGCCGGTGCTCACCTACTTGAAGAACTGGGACAAGCTGTTCCAGAGCCCGTTCAAGAGCGATGTGTACTTCTTCAGCACGCGCCAGCAGATCGACCAGCGCTGGGGCACGACCCAACCGGTGACCATCCGCGACAAGGACTTCGGTGCCGTGCGCCTGCGCGCCTTTGGCAACTACGCCTACCGCCTCAAGGACGCCAAGGCCTTCCACAGCCAGATCTCCGGCACGCGCGAGCGCTACACGACGGCCGAGCTCGACGGGCAACTGCGCGGCCTGATGCTGCAGCACATCAGCGACGCCGTCGCCAGCAGCGGCACGGCCTTCCTGGACCTGGCGGCCAACCAGGTGGAGTTTGCAAAGCAGCTGCTCGACGCCACAGCGCCCGAGTTCGCCAAGCTGGGCCTGGTGCTGCACAGCGTGACGATGCAGAACGTGAGCCTGCCCGAGGACCTGCAGAAGATCCTGGACCAGA
>NZ_JANOCG010000310.1:0-2073 GCF_031412075.1 Rhizobacter sp. | reverse complement strand
CGAAGCCATGGGCGCCGGCTACATCGGCGACCTCACCGGCGGCGTGCTCGGCAGCCACTACCAGGACATCTTCGCCTTCATCGTGCTCATCCTCGTGCTCACCCTGCGCCCGCAAGGCCTGCTCGGCGAGCGTGTGGCCGATCGCGCCTGACGGGAGCTGCACATGTTTCTCAAAGACAACAAACTCGCCGTCTTCCTGATCGCCGGCGTGCTGCTGCTGGTGGTGCCCCTGTTCGCGCAACAGTTCGGCAACGCCTGGGTGCGCATCATCGACATTGCCCTGCTCTACGTGCTGCTGGCCCTCGGCCTGAACATTGTCGTCGGCTACGCCGGCCTGCTCGACCTCGGCTACGTGGCGTTTTATGCAGTGGGCGCCTACATGCTTGCGCTGCTCGCCTCGCCCCACCTGAGCACCACCTTCACCTCCATCGGTGTGGCCTTTCCCAACGGTCTGCACGTGCCCTGGTGGGTGGTGATCCCGCTCGGCGCCGTGATCGCCGGCCTGTTCGGCGTGATGCTCGGCGCGCCCACGCTCAAGCTGCGCGGCGACTACCTGGCCATCGTGACGCTGGGCTTCGGCGAAATCATCCGCGTCTTCCTGACCAACCTCGATGCGCCGGTCAACATCACCAACGGCCCCAAGGGCTTGAGCCAGATCGAATCGATCCAGATTTTTGGCTACGACTTCGCCAAGTCGCATACCTTCTTCGGCTTCGAGATTCCCTCGGTCACCAACTACTACTACCTGTTCCTGGTGCTGGTGATCTTCAGCGTGCTGATCTGCTACCGGCTCGAGCGCTCCCGCATCGGGCGGGCCTGGATGGCCATCCGTGAAGACGAGATCGCCGCCAAGGCCATGGGCATCAACACCCGCAACCTCAAACTGCTGGCCTTCGGCATGGGCGCCACCTTCGGCGGTGTGTCGGGTGTGCTGTTTGCCAGCTTCCAGGGCTTCGTCTCGCCCGAGTCCTTCAGCCTGCAAGAGTCGGTGATGATCGTGGCGATGGTGGTGCTCGGCGGCATCGGCCACATCCCCGGCGTCATCCTCGGCGCCTTGCTGCTCGCGGCCCTGCCCGAGGTGCTGCGCTACGTGGCCGGCCCCCTGCAAAACATGACCGACGGCCGGCTCGACGCCGCCATCCTGCGCCAGCTGCTGATCGCGCTGGCCATGATCGCCATCATGCTGGCCCGCCCGCGCGGCCTGTGGCCCACACCCGAGCACGGCAAGGCAGCGCCCGTGCCACAAGGCAAGTGAGGAGGCGACCATGACAAACGTACCTATGACAAACGTGCTCAGGGTCAGCGGCGTCTCCAAGCGCTTCGGTGGTCTGCAAGCCCTCTCCGACGTGGGCATCAGCATCGAAGCCGGGCAGGTCTATGGGCTGATTGGCCCCAATGGTGCGGGCAAGACCACCTTCTTCAACGTGCTCACCGGGCTGTACACACCCGACTCCGGCAGCTTCGAGCTGGGCGGCAAGCCCTACAAGCCGAGTGCCGTGCACGAGGTCGCCAAGGCCGGCATCGCACGCACCTTCCAGAACATCCGCCTCTTCGCCGAGATGACGGCGCTCGAGAACGTGATGGTCGGGCGCCACGTGCGCACCGCCTCCGGCCTGGTCGGCGCGGTCTTTCGCACCGCCAGCTTCAAGGCCGAAGAGGCCGCCATCGCCAAACGAGCCCAAGAGCTGCTCGACTACGTGGGCATCGGCAAATACGCCGAGTTCAAGGCACGCACGCTGAGCTATGGCGACCAGCGCCGCCTGGAGATCGCACGCGCCTTGGCCACCGACCCCAAGCTGATCGCACTCGACGAGCCCGCCGCCGGCATGAACGCCACCGAGAAGGTGGTGCTGCGCGAGCTGATCGACACCATCCGCAAGGACGGCCGCACCATCCTGCTGATCGAACACGACGTCAAGCTGGTGATGGGCCTGTGCGACCGCGTGACGGTGCTCGACTACGGCAAGCAGATCGCCGAAGGCACGCCGGCCGAGGTGCAACGCAACGAGAAGGTGATCGAGGCCTACCTCGGCGCCGGCCACAAGGCGCATTGAAAGTCGATATGAAGCATTC
>NZ_JANOCG010000309.1:0-12342 GCF_031412075.1 Rhizobacter sp. | reverse complement strand
GGGTGGAGCCGCTGCAGCGCTCACGCATCTTTCGTGATGGTTTCGTGGTCGCCTTGCTGAACCCGAAAACCGCGCTGTTCTTCGCCGCCTTTCTGCCGCAGTTCATGAGCGCCACGGCGCCGCACCTGCAGCAGAGCCTGGCGCTGGGCGCCATCTTCTGTGCGGTGGCGGGCTGCACCGACCTCATCTACGTGCTCGCCGCCAGCCTGATCGCGCCGCGCCTGAGCTCGCTGGGTGCACACGCCCGCTGGGGCACGCGGGCGGCGGGCGTGTCGTTCATCGGCCTGGGAGTGTTGACGGCCTTCTCGGGCAAGCCGGCACGCTGAGCGCTCGCAGCGTCAGGCGGCGTTCTTGAAGGCGATCACGTGGTCCATGTCGAGCCGGATGCCGATCGCTTCATGCAGTGCGTGGTTGTGGTGTGAAGGCACCATCGCCAGCACCCGCGCGCCGCTCGCGAGCTGCAGGGTGTAGAGGATCTCGGCTCCCCGAAATGCCTTGTGCTGCACGGTGCCACGCAGCGCGCTGGCGTCGTCGTGCAGCACATCGTCGGGGCGCAACAAGACCTGCACCTTTTCACCCACGCTGCAAGAGTCACCGGTGTCGGCGAAGCGGATCGGCTCGGTGGCAGCCACTTCGCCGAGTTCGAGCCGCAGCCGCTGCGGGCCCAGCACGGTGGCTTCGACAAACACACCCTGGCCGATGAAGTCGGCCACGAAGCGGCTGTTCGGCCGGTGGTACAGCTCGTAGGCGCCAGCGATCTGCTGGATGCGACCCTCTTGCATCACCGCGATCTCGTCGGCCATGGCAAAGGCTTCGTTCTGGTCGTGGGTGACGAACACCGCCGTCGTGCCGTTGGCCTTGAGGATGGTGCGCACCTCGGCGGCCAGCTGCTCGCGCAGATCGACATCGAGGTTGGAAAAAGGCTCGTCAAGCAACAGCAGGCGTGGCTGCGGCGCCAGCGCGCGGGCCAGTGCCACCCGCTGCTGCTGGCCACCCGACAGCTCGTGCGGGTAGCGCCCGGCGGCCGCCGCCAGGCCCACGGTGTCGAGCAGCTGCATCGCGCGTTCATCGGCGACGCGCCGGTCGGGCACGCCGAAGCCGACGTTGCGCAGCACCGTGAGGTGCGGGAACAAGGCGTAATCCTGAAACACCATGCCGATGCGGCGCTGCTCGGGCGGCACGTGGGTCGACACGCTGCCCACCAGCTGGTCGTCAATGCGGATCTCGCCTGCACTCGCCCGCTCGAAGCCCGCGATGCAGCGCAAGACCGTGGTCTTGCCGCAGCCCGAGGGGCCGAGCAGGCAGCAGATGGTGCCGCTGGCGAGCGTCAGGTCCAGGCCGGCGAAGGTGGCGCGGTCGGCGTAGCGGTGGCTCAGGTTGTTGAGTTCGAGAACGGGAGCGGATGACATCGGTACGGCCGGCGGGGGCAGCACCCACGGCGGCGCTGCGATCAGGCGCGCACCTTACACTGAACCCACCCCGCTTCGACATGATCCTTTCCCTGCCCTCAACGCGCGCGCCACGCCCCACCCGCTGGCTGACCGGCCTCACGCTGCTGATTGCCGCCCTGGTGGCGGTGCCCATCCTGTCGGTGGCGAGCAATCTTTTCAATGCCGGCACCGGCGGCACCTGGGCCCACCTCGCGGCCACGCTGCTGCCCGAATACATCGTCACCAGCCTGTGGCTCTGCCTGGGTGTGGGCATCGGCGCGGCGCTGCTCGGCGTGGGGGCGGCCTGGCTGGTCACGCACATGGACTTCTTCGGCCGCCGCACCTTCGAGTGGGCGCTGGTGTTGCCGCTCGCGATGCCCGCTTATGTGATGGCCTACACCTACACCGACCTGCTCCAGTTCGCCGGCCCGCTGCAAAGTGCGCTGCGCGAGATGATGGGCTGGAGCCGCGCCGACTACCACTTCCCCGAAGTGCGCAGCACCGGCGGCGCGGTGCTGATGTTCGTGAGCGTGCTCTACCCCTATGTCTACATGCTGGCGCGCACGGCCTTCCTGGAGCGTGGGGGTGGCGTGATGGAAGCCGGCCGCTCGCTCGGCCTCACCCCCTGGCGCAGCTTCGTGCGCGTGTCGCTGCCGATGGCGCGCCCGGCCATCGCCGCCGGCGTGGCGCTGGCCTTGATGGAAACGCTGGCCGACTACGGCACGGTGTCTTACTTCGCGGTGCAGACCTTCACCACCGGCATCTACCGCGCCTGGTTCTCGCTCGGTGACCGCGCTGCGGCGGCCCAGCTGTCGATGTGCCTGCTGGGCTTTGTGTTGCTGGTGCTGGCGCTGGAGCAAAGCACGCGCGGGCGAGCCCGCTTTCACGGCCCGGGCCTGCGTCGCCAGCCACCGCGCAGCGGCCGCCTCGCGGGCTGGCGCGCGGCGGTGGCGTTTGCGGCCTGCTGCGTGCCCTTGCTGGTGGGCTTTGCGCTGCCTTGCGCGGTGCTGCTGCGAATGGCGCTGACCGATGGCGATGCGCAGTTCGGCGCACGTTTCTTCGAGCTGTCGCGCAACAGCTTGCTGGTGTCGGGGCTGACCGCCGTGCTCGCGGTGGGCCTGGCGGTGCTGGTGGCCTACGCACGCCGGCTCGACCCCGGCCCCGCCTCGCGCGTCGCCCACTGGACGGCCGGCATGGGTTACGCCCTGCCTGGCTCGGTGATTGCCGTGGGGGTGCTGATCCCGGTGGCGCGGTTCGACAACCTGCTGGTGCAGTGGCTGCAACAGCAGTTCGGCTGGCAGGGCGGGCTGCTGCTCACCGGCGGCATCGCGGCACTGGTGTTCGCCTGCCTGGTGCGCTTTCTCGCCTCGGCCTTGCAGACGGTGGATGCGGCGCTGCACCGCGTCACGCCCCACATGGACGACGCCGCCCGCAGCCTCGGCCTCACACCCGCGCGTACCTTGCAGCGGGTGCACATGCCGCTGCTGCGGCGCGGCTTGTTGACGGCCGGTTTGCTGGTGTTCATCGACGTGATGAAGGAGCTGCCGGCCACACTCGTGATGCGCCCGTTCAACTTCGACACGCTGGCCACGCAGGCCTATCGCCTGGCGTCTGACGAGCGGCTGGCCGAGGCCTCGACGGCATCATTGGCCATCGTCGCCGTGGGCCTGGTGCCGATGATCGTGTTGTGCCGCCAGATCGCGAAAGACCGACCTTGAGGCTGGCCTGACGGGGTGGTGGCTCAGCCCGCAGGCGCCGTGACGATCCAGCCTTCCAGGGCATCCATCGACGCCGGCATGCCATAGGCCGGCTGGCCGCTCGCCCAAGCGGCCTGCATCAGGCACAGCACGGCATCGAGCGCGTCGCCCGACGCATCGGCCACCAACGCATCGCGTTGCGCATGAGACACGCGCAGCCGCAAGCCGAGCCGGGTGCGGCCTTGCTCCAGCGCCTCGAGCACGTCTTTGCGGGCAATCAGGCGCTCGGGGGTTTGTTTCGACTTGTCGTCGCTCTTGTACGAGCGCGACCCGATCAGCTCACGCGCCAGCAAGCCCGGGTAGCCCTCCAGCGCCACCCGATGCGCGTCGCCACCGTGCAGGCCCGGCAGGGACACACCGGCATCGATCAGCAAGGGCACGCCCGCATGCAGCATGTAGGCCACCGGCGGGTTGACCCATTTCATCGAGGGCGACGACCCCGCCGGCCCATCACACGCACGGTGCGCAAACTTCGCCCCCACCGGCCGTGCGTCGCAAAACGCGGCAAAGGTGTTGCGGATCTCCTCACGCGACAAGGCGGTGTAGTGGCGCATCAAGGGCAACCACTCCTGCGGCCAACCCAGCGACTCGACCAGCTCACGCGGCAGGCCAAACGGAAAGTCGCAGGCCGCCAACCACGGCCCCGGTGTGCGCAGCCAGGCCGACAAACCCTCGAAGCTGTCGTGCGCCTCGACCCGCGCGAGCCGCAGCACGCCGCGCTCCAGCGCGCCCAGCGCCACCGTGATCGGCTTGCGCCGCGTGGGGCGGCTGGTGAAGTCGATGCCTGCGAGCTGCATGGTGTGCGTCATCCCAGTGCCAGGCCGGCCACACCCAGCGCCATGAAGGCTGCGCCGACGATGCGCAAGCCACGGTCACCCTCGCCGAGCAGCTTGCCGCCCAGCAGCGCCGCAAACAGCATCGACACCTCGCGCGCAGGCGCCACGTGCGAGAGCGGCGCGAGCTGCACCGCATACAGCACCAGCACATAGGCCGTGGGGGCGATCACCGCGATCAGCAACGCGTGCTTCCACTGCGCGCGGCAGGCCCTCACAAAACCCGGCAGGTCGCGCAAGCCGGCCGGCATGTGCATGGGCAAACGCACCACGTTGCAGAAGTAGGTGTAGAGCACCGGCTGAAGCGCGAGCACCTTGATCGCGTAGCCATCGATCAAGGTGTAGGTGGCGATGAAAAGACCCGTGGCCGCGCCCCACCCCACGCCAGCGATCACCCGAGCGCGCTGCTCGCTGTCGTGGACCCGGGCCCACACCGCCGTTCCACCCGCCACCAGAAAGATGCCCACCACCACGAGCAGCAAGCCAACGCCGCCGAACCAGCTCATCGACTCGCCCAGCACCAAGAGTGCACCCAGCGATGCGAGCAGCGGCCCGGTGCCACGCGCCACCGGATAGACCACGCTGAGATCGCTGCGCGCATAGCCGCGCAGCAGCGTGTGGAAGTACGCCAGGTTGGCCGCCCCACTCGCCACGACGGCTGTCCATTCCACCCAGCCCCACAGTGGCACCGCCTCCCAGGCCAGCCACAGCCCGAGAGGCGACCAGAGCACGACCATGAAGAGCGTGAGCAGCAGCGAAAAACGGCTGTCGCCGCCCGCCTTCTTGGCCACCACGTTCCACACCGCGTGCAGCAAGGCAGCGACCAGAACGAGGCTCAAGGCGAAGAGGGACATGAAGCCGTCGATTGTGCCCGCGCTACATTGAGCGCCATGAACCCCATCCTGGTTGAAGTGACGCGCGGTGGCCATGTGGAGTCGCAACACACCGGCGCGCTGGCCGTGATCGATGCCGACGGTGCGGTATTCGCCCAGATCGGCGACATCACCCGCCCCGTGTTCCCCCGCTCGGCAGTGAAGGTGCTGCAGGCGCTGCCGCTGATCGCCAGCGGCGCGGCCGATCAGCTTGCCTTGAGTGACGCCGAGCTGGCGCTGGCCTGCGCCTCGCACAACGGCGAGCCGCTGCACGTGCAGACCGCCGCCGGCATGCTGGCCAAGGCCGGGCTCGACGTGACCGCGCTCGAGTGCGGCAGCCACTGGCCAGGCTACGACAAGGCGGCGCGCGCGCTCGCTGCCGCGGGTGAGGAGCCCACCGCGCTGCACAACAACTGCTCGGGCAAACACGCGGGCTTTGCCTGCCTCGCCTGCGCGATGCACGGTGGCAAAACCGACCTGCGCGGATTCTTCAGCGGCTACGTGCAGCCCGGGCACGCGGTGATGCGCGAGGTGACGGCCGCGCTGCAAGCGGCCACCGGTGTCGATCTTTCCGCCGCAGCGCGTGGCACCGATGGTTGCGCCATTCCCACCTACGCCATTCCGCTGCGCCAGCTGGCGCTGGCGTTTGCACGCGTCGCCACCGGTCAGGGCCTGTCGGCCGCGCATGCCCGCGCCGCGCAGCGGCTGCGCCAGGCAGTGGCGCGCGAGCCTTTCATGGTGGGCGGATCGGGCCGCTTCGACACCCGCGTGATGGAGCGCCTGGGCGAACGCGCTTTCGTGAAGGTGGGCGCCGAAGGTGTCTACTGCGCCGCGCTGCCGCAGCGTGGGTTGGGTGTGGCGATCAAGATGGACGACGGCAACAACGCGCGTGCCGTCGAGGTGGTGATGGCGGCGCTGATCGAAGCGCTGGTGCCGCTGAGCGATGACGAGGCGGCGTTCATGCGCAGCCTGAGCGAGCCGGTGTTGCGCAACTGGAACGGCAGCGAGGTGGGTGGCTTGCGGCCCAGCTCGACCTTGCGTTCGCTGCCGCTCGTGTGAGCGGGCGGGGCTCGGCCCAGGAGAGTCCGCTTCAGCTCCCCATCGCCGTGGCCTGGCCCAGGTCCTGGAGCCAATCGGCAAATGCCGCATCGAACGCCTGCACCTCCATGCGCAACAAGGCCGCAGGGTGCAAGGTCACCAGCACGCGCAGCCCGTCTTCGCGCAACAGCCATTGCCCACGCGCCTGCATGACGGCGATCGGGCGGCCGAGCAGCGCGCGAGCCGCCGTCGCCCCGAGTGCGATCACGGCCTCAGGACGCACCAGGGCGATCTCGGCTTCGAGCCAATCGAGGCACGCCGCCGCCTCGTGCTGCGCGGGGGTCTTGTGGATGCGCCGCTGCCCACGCAGATCGAACTTGAAATGTTTGACCGCGTTGGTGAGGTAGAGCCCACTGCGCGGCCAGCCCAGGTGTGCCAGCGCGCGGTCGAGCAGCTGACCGGCCGGGCCGACGAAGGGCCGGCCCTGCAGGTCTTCCTGGTCGCCCGGCTGTTCGCCCACCAGCATGAGGCGGGCGCCGACCGGCCCTTCTCCCGGCACGGCCTGGGTGGCGTGCTGGCCGATGGGGCAGCGGCGGCAGCGCTCGGTGGCCTGGTGGACCGCGTTCAGCGTGGTGGGCGTGGACTCTGGCTCGGCATCCTGCGCCAAGCGCAAGGCGAACGAGGCCGCCGGGCGCCGCCGTACGGGCTCGCTCGCGGCCTGCTCGATCATCTGGCCGCTTCGCTGCGCCGACAGCGCCACCAGCGGCTGGATCAGCGTGGCTTCGGGCAGGTTCTTCCAGTAGCGGCGCGGCATCTCCTTTTGCATCATCGAAAGTTTCAGCCGCGCCGGGTTGAAGATGTTTTGGTAGTACGTGAGCCACAGCTGCTCGGCTGCGTCGGCGGGTGGCGCCTCGGCGCGCTTCGCTCCGGGCCCGTAGGCGAGACGGGTGCCGTCCCACCGCGCGCTGCGCTCGGGCGTGAGGATGGCCCAGGGCATCTGCGCAAAGCGCCGCGCAAAAAAAGGCGCGGTGGCTTCGACGATGTGGTGCACCGGCTCGAACCACGCGACATGCGACACGCGCCAATCGTCGTCGGACGGTGTGGCCAGCGGACGAAAGCGCACGAAGGCCGTCATCTTGTGCATGTCGCGCCGCACGGCGCGGGCCAGCTGCTCGGCCTGCAGGCGATCGGCATCGAGCGGGTCGTGGCGCAGGCCCGGCTCATGAACCAGGCGCCACGCCAGGCGGTACAGGAGGCCGTGGCGGTTCGGGTCGGCGTGCAGGGCCGCGCGCTCGCACAGGGTGACAAACCAGGCCGGCAGCGCGAGGGGAGCGGCATGCCGCGCCGGCTCCGGGTCGCTCGTCGATCCTAGCGGCGCAAACAGGTCACCCTCGGCGGCAGTGGCCACCTGCCAGGACACACTGGCCGGTGCCACACCTTGCGCGATGAGCCTGCGCGCGGCGGCGCGAAAACCGGCGACGTCGTCTTCAGCACTCAGGAAAACGTCTTGATGCTCGGCGTCACGCATCGAAGAGCGATTGCTGCCGGGGCGCCGCGCGCAGGCGAGCCGCGAGTTGGGCGTCGTCGAGCCCGTTGCGCGCAGAGCCTGGCAGGCTCACGAAGGGCAACACGGTCTTGAGTGGCACGCGCAGCCGCGAGAGATCGTCAACGCGCAGCACGCGCTCGCGCCGCGCTTGCAACAGGCGATCGACCGAGGTCACGCCCAGGCCGGGCACGCGCAACAGCATTTCGCGCGGTGCGCGGTTCACATCGACGGGAAAACGCTCGCGGTGCGCCAGCGCCCAGGCGAGCTTGGGGTCGACATCGAGCGCGAGCATGCCGTCATCGGCGCTCACGATCTCGTGGTGCTCGAAGCCGTAAAACCGCATCAGCCAATCGGCCTGGTAGAGCCGGTGTTCGCGCACCAGGGGCGGCGCCACCAGCGGCAGCGCGCGCGACGCATCGGGAATCGGGCTGAACGCCGAGTAGTACACCCGCCTCAGGCGGTAGGAGCCGTAGAGCGTGGCGCTGGCCGTGAGGATGCTGCGGTCGTCGGACGCGTCGGCGCCCACGATCATCTGCGTGCTTTGCCCTGCAGGCGCGAAGCCCGGCGCCTTGGCGCGGCGTGGTGCCACCGCCGGCTGCGACGTGGCGGCCTGCGGTTTGGCCGCGTCGCGTGCTTCATCGATGTGGATGCGCAGGCGCGCCATCGAGCGCCGGATGGCCTGGCCGTCTTTTTCGGGTGCGAGCGCTTCCAGCCCTTCGGCGGTGGGCAGCTCCACGTTGATGCTCAGGCGGTCGGCGTAGCGGCCCGCGCGTGCGAGCAGTTCGGGGCTGGCTTCGGGGATGGTCTTCAGATGGATGTAGCCGCGAAAGTCGTGTTCTTCGCGCAGCACACGCGCCACCTCGACCACCCGCTCCATGGTGTAGTCGGCGTCGCGGATGATTCCCGAGCTGAGGAACAGGCCCTCGATGCAGTTGCGGCGATAAAAATCGAGGGTGAGCTGAACCACTTCGTCGACCGTGAAACGCGCGCGGGCCACGTTGCTGCTCACGCGGTTGATGCAGTAAAGGCAGTCGTAGAGGCAGTAGTTGGTGAGCAGCACCTTCAGCAGCGAGATGCAGCGGCCGTCGGGTGCATAGCTGTGGCAGATGCCGGCGCCTTCGGTGGAGCCGATGCCACGGCCGCCCAGCGAATCGCGCTTCGTTGTGCCGCTGGAGGCACACGAGGCGTCGTACTTGGCGGCGTCGGCGAGGATGGCGAGCTTGCGGTTGATGTCCACTGTATGAATATACAGTTCCGACTCAACGCGCCCGCCAGAGTGTCCTTCTGCCGCGTGGTGTTATCAGCGGTGCCGAACCGAACCGCGGCTCAGGCCGTGTCGGGCTGCGTGACGCGCAGCGCCTCGCGCATCGTCACGAACTCTTCTGCCCCGCTCGGGTGGATGCCCAACGTGCGATCGAAAACCGCCTTGGTGAGGCCGCCTTGCAAGGCCACGGCAAAACCCTGGATCACCTCGCCGGCGTCGGCGCCCACCATGTGCATGCCGACCACGCGGTCGCTCGCATCGTCGACCAACAGTTTCATCAGCGTGCGCTCGGTGCTTTCACTCAGCGTGTGCTGCAAGGCCTTGAACTCGGCGCGGTACACGCGCACCCGGCCGTGCTTCTCGCGCGCAGCTTCTTCGCTCAAGCCCACGGTGCCGATGTTGGGGTGGGTGAAGACTGCGGTTGGCACGAGGCTGTAGTCGATGGGTTCGCGCTGGGCCGCGCCGAACAGGTGGTCGACCAGGTACATGGCCTCGGCCAGCGCCACCGGCGTGAGCGCCTTGCGGCCGATCAGGTCGCCCAGGGCGTAGACGGATGGGATCTTCGTCTGCAGGTGATCGTTGACCGGCACCGAGCCATCGGCATTGAGCGTGATGCCGAGTTCGGCCAGGCCCATGCCGTCGGTGCGCGGCCGGCGGCCGGTGGCGTGCAACACCGCGTCGGCCTCGACCACGCTGCCGTCGCTCAGCGTGATGCGCTGCACGTCGCCCACCTTTTCGACGGCGCTGATGGTGGTCTGCAAGTGTACGGTGACCCCTTTTTTGCGCATCTCGGCGATGAGGAAGTTGGCCACCTCCTTGTCGAAACCACGCAGCAGCTGCGGGCCGCGGTGCAGCTGCGTCACCTGCGCACCCAGCCCCTGGAAGATGGAGGCGAACTCGCAGGCGATGTAGCCCGCACCCACGACCACCAGGCGCTTGGGGAAAGGCTCCAGGTCGAACATGGCGTCGGAATTGAGTGCCCATTCGGCGCCAGGCCCCACCGCCGCGGTGGGCGCACCGCCGCTGGCCAGCAAGATGTGCTTGGCGGTGAGCCGCTGCCCCCCGCCTTCGCAGTCGACCTCGACGGTGTGCGCGTCGATCAGCCGCGCCCACCCGCGCAGCAGTTGCACGCCCGCGCCGCCGAGCAGGCCTTCGTAGACACCATTGAGCCGTTTGATCTCGGTGGCGCGGCGCTGCTTGAGCACGGCCCAGTCGAACACTGGCCTCTCGCTCTTCCAGCCAAAGCCATGCGATTGCTCGAACATCTCGCCGTAATGCGCGGCGTAGCTGTAGAGCTTCTTGGGGATGCAGCCCACGTTAACGCAGGTGCCACCCAGCGGCCCGGCCTCGGCCACCACCACACGGGCGCCTCGCTGGGCGGCCATGCGGCTGGCCCGCACACCACCGCTGCCGGCGCCGATCACGAACAGGTCACAGTCAAAGTTCGCCATGGCTCACGCTTCCAGGTTCATCAAGGCCTGCAGTGTCGCCAATGTGTCGGCCTCGTGCAGCGGCTTGTCATTTCGGATGCGCAGCATGCGGGGGAATCGCACTGCGATGCCGCTCTTGTGGCGCGGGCTCGTGTTGATGCCCTCGAAACCCAGCTCGAACACCAGGCTGGGCTTGACGCTGCGCACCGGGCCGAACTTCTCCAGCGTGGTGGCGCGGATCACGCGGTCGACCTCGCGAAACTCTTCGTCGGTGAGGCCCGAATACGCCTTGGCGAAAGCAACCAGCTGCAGTGCCTCGGGTTGGGCGGGCTCGCGCCGTTCGATGGCGTCGATGACGGCCTGCGCCTCGGTCGCATCCTGCGGCTGGCGGTTCCACACCGCGAATGTGTAGTCGGTGTAGACGCTGGCGCGGCGGCCATGGCCGGCTTGTGCGTAGATGAGCACGGCGTCGACGGTGAGCGGGTCGATCTTCCACTTCCACCAGGTGCCGTCGACCTTGGTTCGGCCGCTGCCATAACGCGACGCGTGGTGCTTGAGCATGAAGCCTTCGACGCCACGAGCGCGTGATTCTTCCCGCAGCTCCGCGAGCGCTTGCCAGGAGGTGCGCTGCTCGGTGGGTGAGACGGTGAGTGTGGTGTTGCGCGTCAGATCCAGCAGCTTCTCGCGGCGTTGTTGCTGCGGCCACTCGCGCACGTCTTCACCTTGCCATTCCAGCAGGTCGTAGGCCATGAAGCTGACAGGCGCATCGGCCAGCACCTTTTTGTTGAGCGTCTTGCGGCCGATGCGCTGTTGCAGAAGGTTGAATGCTGCCGGCTTGCCGCCTTTCCAGACGAGGATTTCACCGTCCAGCACGGTGCCGTCGGCCAACTGTCCAGCGAGTGCGACCACCTCGGGGAAGCGGTCGGTGATGAGCTCTTCCCCGCGCGACCAGACCCAGATGTTGCCGCCACGGCGCACCACCTGGGCGCGAATGCCGTCGTACTTCCACTCCACCAGCCAGTCGCCGGGCGGGCCGAGCTTGAACTCAAAATCGGTGAGCGAAAGCTCCAGCGCATGGGCCAGGAAGAAGGGGTAAGGCTGGCCCGAATCGGCCTGCGGCAGGGCGTCGTGCGTGAGCAGGTTGCGGTAGAGCGCTGCGTCGGGCCGGACCGATTTGTCGGTGAAACCCATCATGCGCTGCGCGACCACCTTGGCGTCGAGCCCGGCGTGCGCGGCGAGTGCGCGTTGCACCAGCAGCTTGCTCACGCCGACACGAAAGCCGCCGCCGATCAGCTTGGTCAGCAAGAAGCGGCCGGTCGCGTCGAGTTCGTCCCAATAGGCCGTGACGCGCTCGGCCTGGTGCTCGGGCGTGGCTTCGCGCAGGGGCAAGAGGCGCTTCTCCACCCAATCGGCCAAGCCCACCTCACTGAGCTGCGGCGCCACCGGCAACACATGGGCGATGGTTTCCGCCAGGTCGCCCACGGCCTGATAACACTCGTCGAACAGCCACGGTTCGATGCCGGCGCGCTGCTGGGCCAGCGCCCTGAGCACCGAGGTGGGCACCACCTGGCGCGGTTTGCCGCCAGAGAGGAAGTACACGGCCCAAGCCGCATCGGCATCGTTTGCTTGCGCGAAGTAACGCTTGAGCGCGTCGACCTTGGCGTTGGTGGCCGTGCTGGCGTCGAGCTCGTTGAAGAGCTGTGCGAAGCGCTTCATGTGAGCATCTCAGGATCATCGCCAAGCCCTTCGACAGGCTCAGGGCGAACGGAGTCCGGCGAGGGTTTTTGCACATCGGCCCGCTCGTCGTCGTACTCGGTCTGGAAGGCGCCCGCTTGCAGCCCCTGCTCTTCGAGCCAGCGCACCATGATGGCTTCGTAGCCGTGGGTGACGATCACACGCTGTGCCCCGGTGGCCGAGATGGCACGTTGCAGGCCAGGCCAATCGGCGTGGTCGCTGAGTACGAAGCCGCGGTCGACTGCGCGGCGGCGGCGTGCGCCGCGCAGCTGCATCCAGCCGCTGGCGAAAGCGTCGCTGTAGTCGCCGAAGCGCTTGCTCCAGGCCGAGCCTTGCACCGAAGGCGGTGCCACGACGAGGGAGTTTGCGAGCGCAGCCTTGTCGAGCTCATTCACGTTGTGCGTGATTGGCAGCGACACACCCGCCTCACGGTAGGCC
>NZ_JANOCG010000308.1:0-5300 GCF_031412075.1 Rhizobacter sp. | reverse complement strand
CGAGCCCGACGACCTGGCCCAATGCGCGAGGCTTGCGCAGCAGTGGGGCTACGACGAGGTCAACCTCAATTGCGGCTGCCCGAGCGAGCGCGTGCAGCGCGGCGCTTTTGGCGCATGCCTGATGGCCGAGCCGAACCTGGTGGCCGATGGCGTGAAGGCCATGCGCGACGCGACCAGCCTGCCGGTGACGGTGAAGCACCGCATCGGCATCGACCACACCGAGAGCTACGACTTCGTGCGCGATTTCGTGGGCACGGTGGCCGAGGCCGGCTGCGAAGTGTTCATCGTGCATGCGCGCAACGCCTGGTTGAAGGGCCTGAGCCCGAAGGAAAACCGCGAAGTGCCGCCACTGCGTTACGAGATGGTCTATCAGTTGAAGCGCGACTTCCCTCAGCTCACCATCGTGCTCAACGGCGGCGTCACGACCAACGACCAGATTGCCGAACACCTGGCCCATGTGGATGGGGTGATGATCGGCCGCGAGGCTTATCACAACCCCTGGCGCATGGCCGAGTGGGACGAGCGCTTCTACGGCGCCTCGCCACAGACCCTGGACCGCGCGGCACTCGAGTCGCTGATGGTCGACTACATGGAGCGTGTGGTTGCCAGTGGCGAGCCCTGGTCGCATGTGTCGCGCCACATACTGGGCCTGTGGAACAGCACACCGGGCGCGCGCAAGTGGCGGCAGGTGTGGTCAGACCACAAGCTCAAGGCCGAGCCACCGCGCGTGGTGTCAGACCTTGCTCACCGGCGCGAGCTGGCCCCGGCCGTTTGATGGCCACGTCGCGAGCACCACACCCAGCAAGGCCAGCGCAAACGCCCCCGCCTGGCCGGCGCTGAAGCGCTCGCCGAGAAACAGCACGCCAACCAGTGCCGCGCTGACCGGCAACAACACGGTGAACACCCCCGACGATGAGGCTGGCACCTGCTTGAGCCCGGTCATCCACAACCACACGGTGACCATGCTGGCGGCCAGCGAATAGAAGAGCAACAGCCACCACGAGCCGATGCCGACCGCGCCAAAGTCGAAGCTCCATGCCTGCCACAGCCCGAAGGGCGTGACCAGCAGCAGGCCCCACAGGTTGACCAATGCACTGATGCGCTTGGCCGACACCTGGCCGGTGAGCTTCTTGCCGATCACCACATAGCTCGCTTCGCACAGCACCGCGAAGAACAGCAGCGCGTTGCCGAGCAGCGAGCTGGGCGCCGCGCCCTCGGCATGTTTGGTGAACGACACCAGCACGATGCCACCCACGGCGCACGCGATGCCGGCCACCACACGGCCCGAGATGCGCTCGCGCAGCAGGCCCCACGACATCACTGCCACCACCGCCGGGATGGCCGCCATGATCACGCCCGCCGCCAGCGCCGACGTCATCGACACGCCGTAGAGCATGCAGATGGAAAACAGGAAGTTGCCGAAGAACGACTCGAAGAACAGCAGCGTGCGGTCGTGTGGGCTGATCGGCGCTTCACCCGGTGTGCGCTTGACCCAACCCGCCATCGCCACGGCCGCGATGCCAAAGCGCAACCAGGCCAGCAGGAACACGGGGAACACCAGCACCAGCAGCTTGGAGAAACCGACGTAGCTGCCAACCAGCGCCATGCTGCTGGCCAGGCACAGGTAAGAAACCCACAGGGCGCGAGACTGCATCAGCGCATCAGAACGCGGTGGCGTAGCGGGCTGTCTCCCACGCGCTCACGTGGCGGGCGTATGCAGTCCACTCTTCGCGTTTCAGGCGGATGAACTCGCTGGACAAGGTGTCGCCGAGGGCGTCGCAGATCACCTCGTCGGCTGCCAGAGCGTCGGTGGCTTCGCTCAGGCTTTGCGGCAGCACCGCGATGCCGCGCGCACGGATCTCGGCGAGCGAGAGTTTGAACAGGTCGTCGGTGCTCGCCGGGCCCGGCACCAGCTGCCGGTCGACACCGTCGAGCCCGGCGGCGATGAGGCCCGCAGTGGCGAGGTAGGGGTTGGCCGATGCGTCGGGCAGGCGCCACTCGAACCGGCCCGGCAGCGTGCGAACGAGCGCCGTGCGGTTGTTGGGGCCGTGCGCCACATAGGCCGGCGCCCAAGAGGTGCCGGAGAGCGACTCGCCCACCACGAGGCGCTTGTAGCTGTTGACGGTGGGCGCGGCCAATGCACACAGCGCGGCCGAGTGGTGCAGCACGCCGGCCATGAAATGCTCGTTCTCCACGCAAGAGGCGCCCTCCCACAGCGACACGTGAAAGTGCATGCCGCTGCCCGGCTGGTTGGCAAAGGGCTTGGGCATCATCGAGAACAGGCTGCCGTGCTGTTCGGCAATGGCGTGAGCCGCCATCTTGAACAGCATCAGGTGGTCAGCGCTTGTCAACGCGTCGGCGTGGTGAAAGTTGAGCTCGTACTGGCCGTGGGCGTCTTCGTGGTCGATCTGGAACACGTCGAGCCCGCAGGCGGTGAGGCCGTCGCTCAGCTGCTTGAGAAACTCGCGCTGGCGCGGCAGGGTCTTGAGGTCGTATGAGGGTTTGTCGAGGCCGTCTTCAGCGTCGGCGGCAGCGATGCCATGGGCCGTGCGGTGCAACAAGAAGAACTCGGGCTCGATGCCGGTGCGCAGGGCCCAGCCACGCTCCGCAAGCCGGGCCACCTGGCGGCGCAGCACCTGGCGCGGGCAGGCGTCGAAGGGCTCGCCGGCCACGAAGCCGTCGCACACGATTCGGGCGTAACCCGGCATCCAGGGCAGGGCGCGCGCGGTGGGGGCGTCGCCTCGGCCGTAGTACTCCGAGCGGGGGCCGGTGCGTGGCAGGCCAGTGCCCCAGATCGACGGGCCGGCAAAGCCTGCGCCGTCGCTTAACAAGGTGTCGAGGTGGGTCAGTGGCACCAACTTGCCCTTGGCCACGCCATGCACGTCGGTGAACTGCGCGATGAGCGTGTGCACGCCCTGGGCGGCGAGCGCTTCGCCTAGCGGTGTCATTCGAGGCGAATCCAGGTGGTCTTCAGCTCGGTGTACTTGTCGAAGGCGTGCAGCGACTTGTCGCGTCCGTTGCCGCTCTGCTTGAAGCCGCCGAAGGGCACGGTGATGTCGTCTTCGTCATATTGGTTGACGTGCACGGTGCCGGCGCGCAAGGCGCGCGCCACACGGTGGGCGCGGTTGATGTTGCTGCTCCACACGCTGGCTTGCAGGCCGTAGCTGGAGTCGTTGGCGAGCGCAATCGCTTCTTCTTCGGACTTGAAGCGGATGATCGACATCACCGGGCCGAAGATTTCTTCACGCGCGATGCGCATGCCGTTGTTCACGCCTTCGAACACCGTGGGCTCGACGAAGTAGCCGCCCGTCTCGGCGCGCACCTGCTGGCCGCCCACTGCGATGTGCGCGCCTTCGGCACGGCCGGCGTCGATGTAGCCGAGCACGGTGCGCAGCTGGGTATCGTCGACCAGCGCGCCCATTTCGGTGGCGGCGTTGAGCGGGTCACCGGGTTGGTAGTTGGGCGCTTCGCCGGCCACGATCTTCACGAACTCGTCGGCCACGCTCTCGTGCACGAACACGCGTGACGGTGCGTTGCACGACTCACCTTGGTTGAAAAACATGCTGCCGGCCACCGTCTTGGCGGCACGCGGGATGTCATCGAAATCGGGGAACACGACAAAGGCCGACTTGCCGCCCAGCTCGTTGTAGACGCGCTTCAAGTTGCTGCGGCCGGCGTACTCGAGCATCTTGCGGCCCACGCGGGTAGAGCCGGTGAAGCCGATCGCGTCGACGTCCATGTGCAGCGCGAGCGCTTCACCGGCCTCGTGGCCATAACCTGGCACCACGTTGAACACGCCCTCAGGCAGGCCTGCATCCAACGCCAGCTCGGCCAGGCGCAGTGCTGTGAGGGGCGACTTTTCGCTCGGCTTGAGCACCACCGAGTTGCCAGCCGCCAACGCCGGCCCGAGCTTCCAGGCGGCCATGATCATCGGGTAGTTCCAGGGCACGACCGCGCCGATCACGCCCATGGGCTCGCGGGTGATCAGCGCCAGCGCGGTGTGTGCGGTGGGGGCGATCTCGTCGTAGATCTTGTCGACGGCCTCGGCATACCAGGCAATACAACGCGCCGCCGAAGGCACGTCAACCGACAGGCTGTACTTGATGGGTTTGCCCATGTCGAGCGTTTCGAGCAGAGCCAGCTCGTCGCGAGCGGCGAGGATCTTTTCGGCGAAACGCAGCAGAGTGCGTTTGCGTGCGGCCGGGGCCTGGCGCGCCCAGCGGCCGTCGTCGAAAGCGAGGCGCGACGAGGCCACCGCGGCGTTGATGTCGGCCTCGCGCCCGCGCGCGATCTGGCCGATGGTGCGGCCATCGATGGGTGAGACGCAGTTGAAGGTTTCACCCGTCAGAGCCGCCACCCGCTTGCCACCGATGACGGCGCGGCCATCGAGCTTGAGGTCGGTGGCGCGGGCGCGCCAGTCGGGGGCGGGTGAGTGCATCTGCGTCTCCGGTCGGCGCCGTGGTGTGTCAGAAGCTGACCACGACGGCGGCACCCAGCACGTGGTTGCTCTTCTTGTATTCGATGTCTTTCACGTACAGGAACACGGGTTGGTTCGCGCGGTCCATGCGGTACTCGAACTTGAAGGTGGTGTTGAGGTTGAAGAGGTAGCTCACGCCGAGTGACAAGGCATATCGGTTGGCGCCGGTGCTGCAGCCGTCGAGTGTCGGGTCGGCATCGCATCCGAGCGTGGCGTCCGGGCCGATGCCGTTGCGGTCGTCCGCACCATAGCCCAACAAGCCACCGCCGTTCTTCTTGTTGGAAAGGTAGTCGAGGCGAGCGATGCCTTCAAAGCGAGGCGTGAACTTGTGGGCGGCCAGAACTGAAACGCCATACCAGCTAGCGTTGCGCAACTCGCTGGTCACCGGATCCGCCGTGATGGACGCATCTTTTTGCTGCCCATAACTCAGCTGACCTTGCACCGTCCAGTCACCGCGGACGAAGTAGCCGTCGACTTCGAGCAGATGCAGCGATGTGTCAGGGCCACCGTTCACCAGATTGGCCGCCTTGCCGTGCACACCAGCAAAGCCGAAGCCCTGGTACTCGCCCCTGGAGTAGTCAACACGATAAGCAAACACCGGCGACTTTTCGCCGGCTGCGCGCTTGCTGGCGTTCATGTTGGCGAGCATCGACTTGATGATCCACTTGCCCTCGGTGATCTCCATCCCGACGCCGGTGTAGGCGGTGGGCAAGGTGAAGTCGAACAGCAGGTTGTGCGTGATCAGCTTGTTCAGCGTCGGTTGCAGGTACTCGTAGCCCGACCAGTCGGGGATCTGACCTGCGATCAGGCGCCGCTGCAGGCT
>NZ_JANOCG010000307.1:0-1551 GCF_031412075.1 Rhizobacter sp. | reverse complement strand
ACGCGTGCTCGCGCTGCGCCGCGAAGAGCCTGCGCTGCGCCATCCGCGCTGGTTTCAGCATGCGCCCGCAGCGCCGGGCGAACGCAGCTTGACGTGGCTGGCACCGGCCGGCGCCGAGATGCAGGTGCACGACTGGCACGACGCCGGCCAACATGCTTTTGCCTGCCGCATCGACGCTTCGCCGGACGATGTGCGGGCGCTTGCTGCGGCGTCCGATGCGGGGGGTCGCCATTTGTTGATCGCCTTCAACCCCGAAGCCACTGCACAGCCGTTCCGTCTGCCGGTCGGTGCCTGGCAGGTGGCGTTGTGCAGCGCCGGTGAACTGGCCGAAGGCGCCCCCATCGGAGCCCATGCACCGTTCCTGGTGCCGGCGCACGGGCTCGTCGTGCTGCGCGGCAGCGAAGCGCCGCAGTGACCTCCACGCCGCCAAGCGCATCCAACCACGCCATGCCTCCTGCCACTGTCGAACGCGCCTCCGGCGTCATGCTTCACCTCACGTCGCTGCCCGGCCCGCACGGCGTCGGCGACTTCGGCCCCGACGCCTACCGCTTCGTCGACTGGCTCGTCACCGCTGGCCAGACGCTCTGGCAGTGGCTGCCGACCACACCTGTCGGGCCCGGCGACTCGCCGTACCAAAGCCCGTCGGCTTTCGCCGGCAGCCCGCTGATGGTGGCGCTCGAGCCGCTGGTGGAGCGCGGCTGGCTCGCGCCGCCGCTGATGCCCGACGAAGGATTTCGCACCGACCGCGTCGAATTCAACCGTGTCATCCCATGGCGCGACGGCCAGTTGCGCGCGGCTGCTGCCGGCTTTGAAGCGCGTGCAAGTGCTGTCGACCGCGAAGCGTTTGCGCACTGGTCTGCGAAAGAAGCCACGTGGCTCGACGACTACGCCCTTTTCATGGCGCTCTTCAACGCCCACGGCATGCAGCCCTGGTGGGCCTGGGCACCGGCACTGCGCCAGCGCGAAGCCGCAGCGCTGGCGGCCTTCCGCCAGAGCCACGAAACAGAGATCGCCTACTGGCGCTTCGTGCAATGGTGCTGGGACGCGCAATGCAGGGACTTGAAGCGCTATGCCAACGAACGCGGCGTGCGCCTCATCGGCGACATCCCGATCTACGTGGCCGACAACAGCGCCGACGTCTGGTCGCGCCCCGACCTCTACAGCCTCGGCCCCGATGGCCTGCCCACGGTGATTGCCGGTGTGCCGCCCGACAAGCTGGGCCCCGAAGGCCAGCGCTGGGGCAACCCGCTCTACCGCTGGGACCGCATGGCCGCCGAAGACCACGCCTGGTGGACGGCGCGCGTGAGGCACGTGCTGGCCCAGGCCGACATCGTGCGCATCGACCACTTCCGCGGCTTCGCCGGCTACTGGGAGATTCCGGCCACATCGCCGAGCGCCGAAGTCGGCCGTTGGGTCGAGGGGCCAGGCCGCGCGCTCTTCGAGGCCATCGAGCGCAACATCGGCGACGCAGCGAAGGTGAACGGTCGCTTGCCCATCATTGCGGAAGACCTGGGCCTCATCACCCCCGACGTGGTAAAGCTGATCGAAGCT
>NZ_JANOCG010000306.1:0-8364 GCF_031412075.1 Rhizobacter sp. | reverse complement strand
GGGGCCGTTCCAGCTGACCCACGTGGCCGCGCACCAGGCCTGGTATGCGGCGGTCAACGCGCTGTTCGGCCGCTTCAAGAAGTTCAAGGCCGACTACTCGGTGATCCCCTGGGCCACCTTCACCGACCCCGAGGTCGCGCGGGTCGGTTTGTCGGAGGCCGAGGCCAAGGAGCAAGGCGTGGCCGTTGAGGTGACGCGCTTCGAATTGAAGGAGCTCGACCGCGCGATTGCCGACGGCGCCACCGCCGGCTTCATCAAGGTGCTCACCGTGCCGGGCAAGGACAAGATCCTCGGCGTGACCATCGTCGGCGAACACGCCGGCGACCTGCTGGCCGAATACGTGCTGGCGATGAAACACGGCCTGGGGCTGAACAAGATCCTCGGCACCATCCACACCTACCCGACGCTGGCCGAGGCCAACAAGTACGTGGCCGGTGAATGGAAGCGCGCCCATGCGCCGCAGGGCCTGCTGGCCTGGGTCGCGCGTTTTCATGCGTGGGAGCGGCGGTGAATCTCGCGCGCCGGACCGTGCTGCTGGCGGCGTCGGCGCTCGCGCTGCCGGCATGGGCCGAAGGCTTCGACCACGGCCACGCGGCGTGGTCGGCCTTGCTGAAAAAACATGTGCGCCTGGTGGATGGCGCTCGCGCGTCGCAGCTGCGTTATGCCGGCATGGCCAGCGACCGTGCGTCGCTGAAGGCCTACCTCACCAGCCTGTCGGCGGTGAGCGCGCCTGAGTTTGCTGGGTGGCCCAAGCCGCGGCAGATGGCCTTTCTGATCAACGCCTACAACGCGTTCACGGTCGAGCTGGTGCTCACGCGTTACCCGAAGCTCGCGTCGATCAAGGAGCTGGGCGGTTTCTTGCAGAGCCCGTGGCAGCAGAAGTTCGTGCCGCTGCTGGGCGAGACGGTGTCGCTCGACGGCATCGAGCACCAGATGCTGCGCGTGCGTGGGCGCTACGACGACCCGCGGATTCACTTTGCCGTCAACTGCGCTTCCATTGGCTGCCCCTCACTGCGGGAAGAGGCTTACGTGGCCGAGCGCCTCGACGCGCAACTCGACGTGCAGGCGCGTCGTTTCATGTCAGACCGCAGCCGCAACCGCTGGAACGTGGGTGCGCAAAAGCTGGAGCTGTCGAAGATCTTCGACTGGTACGGCGAAGACTTTCGCCTGGGGCACCGTGGCATCGGCTCGGTGCCGGCGTTTTGTGCGAGCTTCCCGAACGAGTTGGCCGATGCACCGGGCGACCGCGAACGCATCCGCAGCCAGCGGGTGGCCGTGTCGCACCTCGCCTACGACTGGGCGCTCAACGACGTGAAGTCATGAGCATGTCGCGCCTGTCCATCATCGTGCCGGTGCTCAACGAGGCCGAGGGCATTGCCGCGACGCTCGATGCACTGGCTCCGCTGCGTGCGGCCGGGCACCAGCTGATCGTGGTCGACGGCGGCAGCCACGACCACACCGTGCGGCTGAGCCGCGAGCGGGCCGACCAGGTGCTCGACGGCCCGCGCGGCCGGGCACGGCAGATGAATGCCGGGGCGGCGGTCGCGACCGGCGAGGTGCTGCTGTTCCTGCACGCCGACACCCGTTTGCCACCCGCTGCCGACGAACACATCGCCGCATCCATGGCCCACGGCGCGGTGTGGGGCCGCTTCGATGTGCACATCGACGGCCGCTCGCGTTGGCTGCCCGTGGTCGCCTCGTTGATGAACCTGCGCTCGCGCCTGAGCGGCATTGCCACCGGCGACCAGGCCATGTTCGTGCGGCGAGATGTTTTCGAGCGCCTCGGCGGTTTTGCCGACCAGCCGCTGATGGAAGACATCGAACTCTCGCGCCGCCTGCGCGCGCTTTGCCGGCCGGCCTGCCTGCGCGCACGCGTGGTGACCTCCGGGCGCCGCTGGGACAGCCGTGGCGCCTGGCCCACCATCGTGCTGATGTGGCGGCTGCGCTGGCGCTACTGGCGCGGCGCCGCACCCGACGAGCTGGCGAGGGCCTACCGGTGAACCCTTGCGTGATCGTCATGGCCAAGGCGCCGGTGGCCGGCTTCGCCAAGACGCGGCTCATTCCGGCGCTCGGGGCCGAGGGCGCGGCGGCGCTCGCGGCGACCTTGCTCGATGCGGCCGTCGCACAAGCCGCACGCCACGGGCCGGTGGACTTGTGCTGCGCACCTGACACACGGCACCCGGCGTTTCAACGCCTCGCCGGCACGCACGGCATCGTGTTGTCGGAGCAGGGCGAAGGTGACCTCGGCGCGCGCATGGCGCGTGCGTTCGAGCGCCATCTCGCGCAGCACGGCTCGGCGCTGATGATCGGCACCGACGCACCGGCGATCGACGCGCCGATGCTGCAACGCGCCGCGCACGCACTGAGCGATGCCGACGCGGTGTTCATCCCCGCGCTCGATGGTGGCTACGCCCTGATCGGCCTGCGCCGCCCCGCGCCCACCTTGTTCAACGACATGGTCTGGAGCACCGACCGTGTGATGGCGCAGACCCGCGAGCGCCTCGCTGCGGCCGGCCTGCGCCACACCGAGCTGCCACCGGTGGCCGACATCGACGAGCCCGCCGACCTGCAGCACCTGCCACCCGGGTGGCTGCCATGAAGCGCCTGCTGTTGATCGGCGCCGGCCATGCACATGCGCAGGTCTTGCGCGACTGGCTTGCTGCGCCGGTGCCCGGCTGCGAGCTGACCGTGGTGTCGCCGAGCGCGCTCGCGCCGTATTCAGGCATGGTGCCCGGCTGGCTGGCGGGCCACTACCGTTTCGACCAGATCTGCATCAACTTCGAGGCCCTGGCTTCGGCCGCCGGCGCGCAGTTGCTCACCGACGAACTTGCGAGCCTCGACCCGAACCGCCGCCGCGCCAGCCTGCGCAGCGGCGCGGTGCTCGATTACGACCTGCTGTCGCTCAACGTGGGCTCCACGCTCACACCGCCCGCGCCGGTGAGTGGCACGCGGGTGTTGTCGATGCGCCCGCTCGGCGAGCTGAGGCTGGCGTGGGAGGCGGTGCTCAGCGACCCGGCACTCGGCGCAAGTGACCAGCCGCTCAGGGTCAGCGCCATCGGCGGTGGCGCTGCGGGGGTCGAATCGCTGCTCGCCACCTTGACGCGCTTTCGCAGCCTGCAACCCGGCCGCACCGTGCAAGGCCGATTGATCTCGCGCGGCGACTCGCTGCTGCCCGACATCGCACCCGGCGCCGCGCGAGCGGCGAACGCCGCGCTCACGGCGGCCGGTGTCACCGTGCAACTCAACAGCACCTGCACCGACAGCGAGGCAGCTGGCTGCGACCTGCTGTTGTGGGCCACAGGCGCGCAAGCCCATGCCTGGCAGCGCGACTGCGGCCTCGCGCTGAGCGAGCGCGGCTTCATCCGCGTCGACGAGCACCTGCGCTGCGTGTCGCACCCTCACGTCTACGCCGTGGGTGACTGTGCCGAGTGGGCCACGCCGCTGCCCAAGGCCGGTGTGTTTGCCGTGCGCATGGGGCCGGTGCTGTCGCACAACCTGCGTGCCGCACTCCAGGCGAGCGCGCCCCGTGCCTATTCGCCACAACGCCGTTTCCTTGCGCTGCTGTCCACCGCCGATGGCCGCGCCATCGCGTCGTGGGGGCGCTGGTCGGCGCAGGGGCGCTGGGTGTGGCGCTGGAAAGACCACATCGACCGCGCCTTCTTGCAGCGTTTTGCTCTCGCCAAACCACTCCAAACCACACCCACCTCCAACCCCTTGCCCGGAGACACCGCATGAAGCTGTTTGCCCGCCTGCTGACCCTGCTCGCACTGAGCTTTGCCGCCATCACCGCATCGGCACAACCCACGCCGCTCAAGCTCGGCGTGGGCCTGTTCCAACCCGACCGCGAGCGCAACGACGCCACCTACCGGCCGCTCGCGCAGTACCTGGAGGCGCAGCTCGGCCGCAAGGTCGAGCTGCGCACCGTCGACAGCTGGGAGGGCCTCGCCAAGTCGCTCGCCAACGGCGAAACCGACCTCGCGCTGATGGGCCCCTGGGGCTACGTGCTCGCCCACCACGCCGCACGTGCACAGGTGGTGTCGACCATCCTGTACGACGGCAAGCCCGAGTACTTCGCGCTGATGATCACGCACCCCGATTCGGGCATCAAGACGGTGGCCGACTTGAAGGGCAAGACCTTTGCCTTCGGCGACAAGGGCTCGACCTCGGGTTACCTGATCCCGCTGCACTACTTCATGACGCAGGGCATCGACCCCGAGACCTATTTTTCCAAGGTGCTCTACACCAAGCACCAGGCCATCGAAACCCAGGTGGCCGCGGGCCAGCTTGACGCCGGCGCCGACTACAACCGCAACCGCAACGCGATGATCGAGCAGGGCCTGATCAAGGCCGAGCGCTCCAAGATCATCTGGCAGTCGCCTCCCTTGCCCAACGACGCGTTTGCGGTGAGTGAAGCTCTGTTCAAGGACAAGGCCCTGGTGTCGCGCCTGCAAGCGGCGCTGGCCGGCGTGGGCGCCCAACTCAAGCAGCAGCCCAACCTGCTGCCCGCGCACTACACCGGCTTCGTCACCACCGACAACAGCTTCTACAAACCGATCCGTGACGCGGGCCTGGCGACAGGCAAACTTTCGGCGCAGTGATGCACGGCTCCGTTCGGGTTGAGCGTGTTTCTCCGTTCGCCCTGAGCCTGTCGAAGGGTGCGCAGTGCACGGCGCTGGCTTCGACAGGCTCAGCCCGAACGGAATGTGAGCCAGCAAGGTGAATGTTGTGAACGTGTTGTTGCTCAGGCCAAGCCAACCCCTCTCGGGGCGGCTGCGCTTTTTCATGCTGGTGCTGCTCTACGCAGCGCTGGTGGCGCTGTGTGCGGGCAGCCTGTGGGCGGCGGGCGAGTTGTCGTTCGGGCGCAACCCGTGGAGCAACCTGCTCAAGTCGGTCGGCGAGTTTTCGCGGCCGAGTTTTGTCGACCTGTGGTTCGGCCCCACACAACTGGAATACCGCAGCGACGATGGCACCCTGTTGCGGGTTGAAAACCGCCAACTCGTCGAACTCAACTTCCTGAAAGCACTCGCTTCCGCCACCTGGACCACGGTGCAGATCGCCACCCTCGGCTCGCTGCTGGGCGCCTTGCTCGCGCTGCCACTCGGCCTGCTGTCGGCGCACAACCTGGCCGCGCCGCGCTGGCTCGCTGCCGCAGCGCGCGCTGTGCTCAACGTGACCCGCGCCATCCACACGCTCGTGTTCGGCCTGGTGCTGGTGGGCATCGTGGGCCTGGGGCCGATGGCGGGCATCCTCGCGATTGCGCTGCATTCGATGGGCACCTACGGCAAGCTTTACGCCGAGTCGATCGAAGCGCTCGACATGGCGGCGGTCGACGCCGTGCGCGCCACCGGCGCGGGCCCGGTGCAGGTGTTCTTCAACGCGGTGTGGCCCTCGGTGTTGCCGCAGTTCGTGTCCAACCACCTCTACATCTGGGAATACAACATCCGCGACTCCACCATCCTCGGCCTCATCGGCGCGGGGGGCCTGGGCTTGTTGATCTCGGAGGCGACCTCGCTCTTCCAGTGGGGGCGCCTGGCCACCATCCTGATCGTGGTGATCGCTTTGGTGACGGTGTTCGACACCATGAGCCGGCGCATCCGGCAGGCGCTGCTGTGAACGCGGCCGAGGCCATTGCCATCAAGGGCTTGCGCTGCCAGGCCGCCGATGGCCGCATCACGCTCGACATCGCCCAGCTCTCGCTGCGCCCCGGTGAACGTGTGGCCATCGTCGGCCCCAACGGGGCCGGCAAGTCGACCCTGCTGCGCTGCCTCACCGGTTTCGTGGCGCCCGTGGCGGGCCAGGTGCAGGTGCTGGGCCAGGCGCTGGGGCCCGGCATCACGCGCGACGATCTGCAGCACTTGCGCGCACAGGTGGCGCAGGTGCTGCAGGGCCTGCACATGGTGCAGCGGCTCAGTGCGCTCGACAACGTGCTCATCGGCGCGCTCGGCCGCTTGAGTGGCTGGCGCAGCTGGGCGCGCTTGCATGCGCAAGAGGATGTGGCCGAAGCGCTGCGTGCGCTCGATGCCGTGGGCCTGCGCGCCTTGGCAGCGCAGCGCGCCGACCGCTTGTCGGGCGGCGAGCGCCAGCGTGTGGCCATTGCCCGCATGCTGATGCAGCGGCCCCGCCTGGTGCTGGCCGATGAACCCACCGCCAGCCTCGACCCGGCTTCGGCACGCGAGGTGTGCCGCCTGCTGCGCGACAGCGCGGCCCAGGCCACGCTCATCACCGTGGTGCATCACGTCGACCTGCTGCCCTTGCTCGCCGACCGTGTGATCGGCCTGCGAGACGGAAAGCTGGTTTTCGACCAGCCCCTCGCGTCGCTGGATGCGACTGCGTTCGACGCGCTGTATGGCAACGAAGCCCCCCGCGCCGCGCCGATAGCCCCCGCCGAAAAAACCCGCGAGATTCACACACTGCAACGCCTGGCGACCTGGAGAGAAATCTGATGGACACCGACGCCGGCCGCATCTGCCCACTGCACTACCGTTACGCCCCCAGCAGCTTCGCGCGGCCGGCCGAGCTGCAATGCGAAGTGCTGTACGTGGTCGGCGGCCTGTACGGCAACGAGCCGGCGCTCGACGTGCTGCTGGCGCTGTTCGAGCGCGAGCGAGGCCCCAAGCGACTGGTCTTCAACGGTGACTTCAACTGGTTCAACACCGACCCGGCGATCTTCAAGCGCCTGAACGAACGGGTGCTGGCCTTCGACGCTTTGCGTGGCAACGTGGAAACCGAGTTGAGCGACCCGGCCGAGGGTGACAACGGCTGTGGCTGCGCCTACCCCGACTGGGTCGGCGAGGGCGTGGTGCAACGCTCCAACAACATCATGCGCAGCCTGCGCGCCACCGCCGCGCGCTTCCCTGGGCTGACGCAACGCCTCGCCGAACTGCCCATGCACCGGCGTGTCGACGTCGGCGACTGCCGCATCGCCATCGTGCACGGCGACGCCGAGTCCCTCGCCGGCTGGGGCTTTGCGCAGGAGCACTTGCAGGGGGGCGCCCACCGTGACACCGCGCGCCGCTGGTTCGAGGCCGGGCAGGTCGATGTGTTCGCCAGCAGCCACACCTGCCTGCCGGTGTTCCACACGCTGCCGATGGCTACACGCGGCGTCGCCCCGGTGGTGCTCAACAACGGCGCGACCGGCATGCCCAACTTTCGCGGCGATGCGGCGGGCCTGCTCACCCGCATCGCGCTGCGGCCGTTTGATGGCCCCGAGCGGCGCTTCGGCCTGCAACGCCACGGCGTCCACATGGAGGCCATCGCCATCGAGCCCGACCAAGCGCTGTGGCGCGCACAATTCCTGCAGCAGTGGCCTGAAGGCAGCGACGCACACGCGTCGTACTGGAGCCGCATCGCTGACGGGCCGGCCTTCGAGCCGGCCGACGCCTTGATCACATCGGAGGACTGATCACATGCTCGCAATCATTGGCGGCACCGGCCTGTACGACCTGGCCGGCATGGAGATAGAAGAGCGCATCAGCGGCGACACGCCCTTCGGCACGCCTTCGGGCACGGTGCAGCGTGGCCGCATCAACGGCCAGCCGATCCTCTTTCTGGCGCGCCACGGCGCCGGCCACAAGCTGCTGCCCCACGAGGTGAACTACCGCGCCAACCTGTTTGCCCTCAAGCAGGCCGGCGCGACCCTGGTGCTCGGCTTCTCGGCTGTGGGCAGCCTCGCAGAACACGTGGCGCCGGGTGACCTGGCGATGCCCGAGCAGTATTTCGACTGGACTCGCGGCTCACGCGAGCGCAGCTTCTTCGGCGGCGGCGTGGCAGCGCACATCTCCGCCGCCCACCCGGTGAGCGCGGCGCTGGTCGACGCAGCGAGCAGCGCCGCACAAACGCTCGGCATCACGCTGCACCGCGGCCTCACCTACGCGTGTGTGGAAGGACCGCGCCTGGGCACCCGCGCCGAGAGCCACTTCTTGCGCCAGGCCGGCTGTCACCTGGTCGGCATGACCAACGTGCCCGAGGCCTTTCTGGCACGCGAAGCGCAGATGGCCTACGCCACGGTCGGCATCGTCACCGACTACGACTGCTGGATGGACGACCCCACGCGCCACGTCAGCGTGTCGGCGATCTTCGAGCTGTATGGCAAGAGCCTGGGCACGGCGAGGCGCGTGCTGAACCAGCTGTTGTCGCAGCCACCTGTCACACCCGAGCCTGAGATCCGCACGGCCTTGTCGACGGCCATGATGACGCCGCTCGACGCGCTGACGCTAGAGCAGCGGGCGTGGCTTGATGTGTTGATGCGCTGAACAGGTGCCCCTGTTCGAGGGCACAGCAGGGCGCCGGCTTCGACAGGCTCAGCCCGAACGGAAGCTGGTGTGAACACGTTGAACAAGCACTCCGTTCGCCCTGAGCCTGTCG
>NZ_JANOCG010000305.1:0-9212 GCF_031412075.1 Rhizobacter sp. | reverse complement strand
GGCGCCAAAACCCTGGAAGGCCGCGTCGACCTGGTTGCCCGCACCCCGCGGGTGGCGGTAGCTGCCGTGCACGTCGCACTGCCAGATCTCGATCTCGGCGCCATCGACCACACGCCCCTTGCCATCAACCACGCTGCCGCCCAGGTCGAGCCACTCGCCGGCGGCGCGAGGCGCATCGGCCACCTTGGCGCGGTTGACGCGGGTCAGGTCGGCGTCCCAATCGAGCTCGCGGGCGCGCCACGCGGGCGAGGGGTAGAACGGGCCTTCGGTCATCGCGGGCAGGGCAGCGAACGCGAGTGACGGCAGGGCCAGCGTGGCCGCGCCGCCAGCCAGGGCTTGCAGGCACTGCCGGCGGGCGGGGAACCGAGGGGGTGTGAGCGTCATGGTTTTCAGAGTGTGCGCCGCGGCGGAGGTTCCACCGGGGCGCGCCAAGCCGAGCCCTGGGGTTCAGATCAGTGCGGCGATCGCCTTCCCCATCTCAGTCGTGCTGGCGCTGCCGCCGAGGTCGCGCGTGCGCGGGCCTTCGCGCAGCACGTTCTCGATGGCGTTGACGATCGCATCGTGGGCCGCCTTGCCAGCGCCCTGGCCTCGCCCGAGGAAGTCGAGCATCAGCGCGCCCGACCAGATCATGGCGACCGGGTTGGCGATGTTCTGGCCGTAGATGTCGGGCGCCGAGCCGTGCACCGGCTCGAACAGCGACGGGAAGCGGCGCTCCGGGTTCAGGTTTGCCGACGGCGCGAGTCCGATGGTCCCGGTGCACGCGGGCCCAAGGTCCGACAAGATGTCGCCGAACAGGTTGCTCGCGACCACCACGTCGAATCGTTGCGGCTGCAGCACGAAGCGCGCGGTGAGGATGTCGATGTGCTGCTTGTCGACCGTGATCTGCGGGTAGCTTTGCGCCACCGCGTCGGCGCGGCCGTCCCACCAGGGCATGCTGATGGCGATGCCGTTGCTCTTGGTCGCCACCGTCAGGTGCTTTCGCTGGCGTTGTGCAGCCAGATCGAAGGCGAACCTGAGCACCCGGTCGGTCCCGTGGCGGCTGAACACCGACTCCTGGATCACGATCTCGCGCTCGGTGCCTTCGTACATGATGCCGCCGAGCTTGGTGTACTCGCCCTCGGTGTTCTCGCGCACGATGAGGAAGTCGATGTCGCCGGGCTGGCGCTGTCGCCCCTGGGCATCCACCAGCGGGCACGGCACGCCCTCGAACAGGCGCACCGGGCGAAGGTTGATGTACTGGTCGAACTCGCGCCTGAACTTGAGCAGGCTGCCCCACAACGAGATGTTGTCGGGCACCGTCGCAGGCCAACCCACGGCACCGAAAAAGATCGCGTCCATCGGCTGGAGCTGCTCCTTCCAGTCGGGCGGCATCATGCTGCCGTGCTGCTGGTGGTAGTCGCAACTGGCCCAGTCGATGGGGGTCACCTCCAGCGAGATGCCAAAGCGCCGGGCGGCGGCCTCGAGCACACGCAGGCCCTCGGGTGCGACCTCCTTGCCGATGCCGTCGCCCGGAATCAACGCAATGCGGTAGCTGCTGCTCATGTCGCCATCTCCTGTGCTGCGGTGCCGAGAGCTTAGGTGGCGATTGGGTCATGCACAATGAGTCGATTCGCAAAGCCTTGATGCACGATTCGTGGTCAATCCGATACCTTCCAACGACGACCTGCGCGTCTTCACCGCCGTGGTGCTCAAGTCGAGCTTCGCGGCGGCGGCGCTTGACCTGGGGGCCTCGCCTGCCTACGTCAGCAAGCGCGTGCGCGTGCTCGAAGAGCAACTCGGCACGCGGCTCTTGCTCCGCAGCACACGCCGCGTCGCGCTGACCGAGGACGGCGAGCGTGCCTACCGTTGGGCGCAGCGCATCCTCGACGACGTCGACCAGCTTCTGCAGGAAGTTGCCGGCACCCACGCGCAGCCGCGCGGCGCGCTGCGGGTGAGCAGCAGTTTCGGCTTCGGCCGCAAGCAGGTGGCGCCGGCGTTGAGCGCGCTCACGCAGCGCCACCCCAGGCTGCAGGTGCGGCTCGAACTGTTCGACCGGCTGGTGGACGTGGCGGCCGAAGGCTTCGACCTCGACGTGCGCGTGGGCGACGAGATTGCGCCGCACCTGATCGCACGCAGGCTGGCCGACAACCACCGCGTGCTGTGCGCCGCACCGGCTTACCTGTCGCAGCGCGGCACGCCGCAAACGCTGGACGACCTGAAGGGGCACGACTGCCTGGCGATCAAGGAACGCGACCACCCGTTCGGCGTGTGGCGACTGCAATGCGACGGCCGGGAGCAGGCGCTCAAGGTGTCGGGGCCGCTGTCGAGCAACAACGGCGAGGTGGCCTTGCGCTGGGCCCTCGACGGGCGAGGCATCGTGCTGCGATCGATGTGGCAGGTGGCGTCCCTGCTGGCGCAGGGCAAGCTGGTGCAGGTGTTGCCGGGCTGCCGCCAGCCGGCCAATGTCTGGGCGGTCTACCCGGTGCGGCTTGAGCGCTCGGCGAAGCTGCGCGTGGCGGTGGAGTTTCTCGTCCAGTGGTTCCAGCCCGGGCGCAAGCGGGGTTGAGCCGGCGCAAGCGCGCCCGTGGCTACATTCGAGGCATGACCAACCACCTCACCCTCATCACCGGCGCTTCGCGCGGCCTCGGGCTGGCCATATGCCAGCAGTTGCTGGCTGAGGGGCATTGTGTCGTCGCGATCTCTCGCCAGCGCACCGAGCTGCCGGTGCCGCCCGGCGCCGAGCTGTTGAGCTGGGAGCAGGACCTGTCGGAGCCGCTCGCCGCTGCGCGCCACCTCGAAGCGTGGTTGACGGCCACCGGGCCCGCGCGCTGGGCCTCGGCCACGCTGATCAACAATGCGGGTGTCGTGTCGACGCTTGCGCCTTTGTCGGGCGTGTCGGGAGAAGACCTGTCGAACGCCTTGCGTGTGGGGCTGGAGGCCCCGCTGCTGCTGACCAGCGCCTTCCTGCGCGCCACGGCCAACTGGAGGGTGCCGCGCAAGGTGTTGCTGATCTCGTCTGGCCTGGGCCGGCGTGCGATGGCGGGCAGTGCCTCGTACTGCGCCGCCAAGGCCGGCATGGACCACCTCGCGCGTGCGCTCGCCCTCGAAGAAGCCGAGCAGCCGAATGGCGCGCGGGTGGTGTCGCTGGCGCCAGGTGTGATCGACACCGACATGCAGACGCAGCTGCGCGGTGCCGACCCGGCGCTGTTCCCCGAGCGTGAGCGCTTTCTGGCGCTCAAGTCCAGCGGCCAGCTCGACAGCCCCGCGCAGGCCGCCACCAAGGTGCTGGCGCTGCTGGCGCGAGCCGACTACGGCCGCGAGCCGGTGGCCGACGTCAGGTCGGCCTGACGATGCCCACCCATCGCCCCAGATTGCAAGGCGCCTGGAGGCGCGTCGTCTACATCGGCCTGTACGAGCTGATCGCCATCGTGATGGCGAGCGCGGGGCTGATGCTGATGTCGGGCAAGGGCGCGTTCGACAGCGGCGCGCTGGCGGTGGCCACCTCGGTGGTCGCGGTCGCCTGGAATGGCGTGTTCAACAGCCTCTTCGAGCGCTGGGAGGCGCGCCAGACCACGCCCGGGCGCAGCCTGAAAAGGCGCATCGCCCATGCCGTGGGCTTCGAGGGCGGCCTGGTGGTGATGCTGGTGCCGCTGATCGCGTGGTGGCTGGGCGTGGGCCTGTGGCAGGCGCTGGTGATGGACCTGGGCCTGCTGGTCTTCTTCCTCGTTTACACCTTTGCCTTCAACTGGGCTTTCGACGCCGTGTTCGGCCTGCCCTTGTCGGCGCAGAGCCCGCCCGCGGCGGGCTGAGCTTGCTGCTAACGCCGGCCCTCGGCCAGCTGCTTGCGCCGGATGTCGCCCTGGCGCTCGAACATCCAGCCCGGGTACTCGGCCGGCAGGCGGCTCACCTCATGGATGGCGGCCAGCTCTTCTTCGCTCAGCTTGACCTGGGTCGCTGCCAGGTTGTCGGCCAGCTGCTCGGGCCGCTTGGCGCCCACGATCACGCTGGTGACCTGCGGCTGGTGCAGCAGCCAGGCCAGGGCCACCTGAGCCACCGACACGTCGCGGGCTTCGGCCATCGGGCGCATCACGTCGATGCAATTCCAGGCGCGCTCCTTGTGCACCGGCGGAAAGTCGAAGCCGGTGCGGCGGCTGCCCTGCTCGCCGGGCTGGTCGCGCCCGTACTTGCCACTCAGCAGCCCGCCGGCCAGCGGGCTCCACACCATCAGGCCCACACCTTCGCTCTTGAGCATGGGGATGAGTTCGCGCTCCAGGTCGCGGCCGGCCACGGTGTAGTAGGCCTGCAATGACTCGAACCGCGACAGGCCCAACCGCTCGGAAACACCCAGCGCCTTGACGATCTGCCAGGCCGCCCAGTTCGACACGCCGACGTAGCGCACGTGGCCGTGGCGCACCAGCTGGTCGAGCGCACGCACGGTCTCTTCGATCGGCGTGGCCGGGTCGAAGCCGTGGATCTGGTACAGGTCGATGTGCTCGAGCTGCAGGCGCGCCAGGCTCGCCTTCACGCTGTCGAGAATGTGGCTGCGCGTGTTGCCCCGCGCGTTGGGGCCGCGGCCCATGTCACCGAACACCTTGGTCGCCACGACCACGTTCTCACGCGGGATCTTCAGGTTCTTCAGCGCCTGGCCGGTGATCTGCTCCGACACGCCGTTGGCATACACGTTGGCGGTGTCGATGAAGTTGATGCCGGCGTCCACCGCCTGCCCGACCAGGCGCTCGGCCTCGCTTTGCTGCAGCGTGCCGATCTTCCCCCACAGGGTTTCGTCGGTGCCGCCGAAGGTCATGGTGCCGAGGCACAGTTCAGACACGAAGAGGCCGGTGCGGCCGAGCGGGTGGTGGCGCATGGAAAGGCTCCGTCTGTTTCGCTGAGGTCGGCCAGCATAGAGGGGGCAGATGAAGCCTGATGCCGCCGCGGGTATCGCGCGCACCAGGCTTCGCCCGCCGCTCAGGGCACGTCGAACTTCACCGCCTCGATCAGCAGCCGAGCAGCATCGGGCGCCGTGAGAAAACGCTCCCGCAGCAGGCGGCGCACGTTGGCGGCCACGCGCAGGTCGTAGTCGAGGTCGTTGCGGTAGAGCTGCTGCAGCACCGCATCGGTCAACGGCACCTCGTGGCCGGCGATGAAGCAGAAGCTCGCGCCGGTCGAGCTGCCCGACCACCGGCTCGTGGGCACATCGACATACGGCGAACGCAGGCCACCGACCACGTTGCCGAACTGGTCGAGCACCGGTTGACCGTTGACCACCTCGATGGGGGATGAGTTCGGCGGCGGCACGCCGCGGCGCACCCACAGGTCGAGGTTCTGGAACACCGCGTTGAAGTGGATGCCCGACGGGAAGCGGCTGCGCGGGCCTTCGTTGCAGGCGAGCGGTGGCACGTTGCGGCCACCGGCAATGATGTCGGCCGGTGCCGCGGCGGAGTACAGCTCCTCGGGCGTGGCGTGGCCGGCGCCGGCCATCTCGTAGTGGCGGTAGCGGTCGCTGAACACATCGCTGTCAGGGCGGCGCGCGCCAATGCCGATCAGGTAATCCGACTGCGCCATGATGTGGATGATGGGCACACCCACGTGGTTGAACTGCCGGCGTGGGTCGGCCAGCGGCGGTGCGGGCTCGCACTGGTTCGGCACTGCGCCAACGAAGGCCCCACCGGCCACGGCCACCACATAGCCGTCGTACGTGGGCCCGCCGTTGCGTTGCACTTCGAGCGGGTGAATGGCGTTGATGTAGTTGTAGAGGTAGCCGCCGGTCTGCGAGTAGCCAAAGCCGTAGAGCTGCTGCACCTTGAAGCCCTTGGCGTAGCGCAGCGGGTTGCTGCGGTCCTGGCTCTTGAGCCAGGCACCCACCTGGCTGAAGATGTCCCACACCAGGCCGTTTTCGGTGCTGCGCGAGCTGTCGGCCGCCACCGTGGCGCAGTTGGCCGGGTCGGTGAGCGGCAGCGGGTTGGCCAGCGACAGTGCGGCGTAGCGCGTGGGGTTGAAGGTCTGCAGCGTGACCATCGACACCGGTTTCACCGTGATGCCCACCCACACGTCGCCGTTGCGCATGAAGTGGTCGCCCGACAGGCCCCAGCCGATGTTGAGGTCAAACAGGTTCGACGGGTTCAGCAGCTCCACGATCACGCTGCCGCTGAAGCGGTGGCCGTGCGCAGGCCGGCGCACCAGCACACGCGTGGTGTACGGCGCATCGGCCGTGCGCACCACCGCCGGGCCGGGCGCGGGCCAGGTGTAGACATTGGCCTTGCCGCTGGCGAAAAACTCCTCTTCCACATACCCATGCCGGCTCAGCTTTTCGGGCCGCAGCGTGTGGTCGGCTGCGCCGAAGGGGTAGGAGCTGGCCGTGACCGGGATCGGCCCGGTGATGCTGGGCAGCGGTGTGCCCGCGTGGGCGGCCAGCGGCGCGACGAGAGCCACAGCGCACAACGACAGGCGTTGAAGCCAGCGCAAAAAAGGGGCAGTGCGAGGGGTCATGGGTGTTGTCTCCTGGGTGGATGGCGGGGCCTCCGCCGGGGCACGATTTGCGCGCTTGATTGCGTTTTTACGCAAATCAAGCGCCGCTTCGTTTTCTTTATTGCTCGTTTGTTTTCGTTTATAGGAGGGCAACCCCAGACCCACCATCCGGGTATGCCTGATGCGCTGGCTGACACCCAGGTGCTTGCCAAGCCGGGCAGGCAGGCGCAGGCACGCGCGCCCGCGCGACGGCGGGGCGCGAGTTTGTCGACAGGGGGGCGTTTTGGCGCGCGGCCCGGGGGGCCTGTGGGGTCAGCCGCGTGGGCTGCGGCGGCCTCGGGCCACTTTCAGCAGCAGCTCCAGCAAAAGCAGCCGCTCGGCCGCCGACAGCACCTGCAGCGTCTCGCTCTCCATCGTGGCGGCGATCTTCTCGGCGCGCTGCACCAGCTTGTCGCCACTGGCGGTCAACACCACGATCTGCGAGCGGCGGTCTTCGGTGCTGCGCACACGCTCGACCCAGCCGCGTTCGACCATGCGGTCGAGCGTGACGGCCAGGTTGGGCGGCGACACATCGAGCGCCTGGCCGAGCTGCTTCTGGTTGACCTGCTCGTTCGAGGCCACCAGCACCAGGATCGAAAACTCCACCGCCTTCAGCTGCAGCGGCCCCATGTGCTGGGTGAACGACTTCTTCAGCTCCACCGAGGCGCGGGTGGCAGCGTAGCCCACCAGGTGCGTCAAGCGCGACTGGTCCAGCTCGGCAGGCCTGGCCTTGGGTTCGAGGGTGTCGTCGGCGAGTTGGGTGGCGGTCATGCGGAGGGCGCGTGCAGGTGCGGCAACGGATTTTGCCCTGCGCCGATGCGCGCCACGCACAGGCCCGCCTCGGGCCACACAAAGTCGAAGTAATAGCGGGCGGTCTCATGCTTGGCCAGGTGGAAAGCAGAGTCGCCGCGAGCCGCCACCACATCGGCGCGCGCCCAGCCCTGCGCCAGCAGCGTGAGGCCGGCCAGTCGCAGGTAGTCGTCGGCCACGCGGTAGGGCAGCTCGGCGTCGTTCGCGGCCAGTTGCACGATCTCTTGCGTGGCCTCTCGCCACTGCGACAAGGCCTGCCGCGCGCGCGCTGAGAGCGCGCCTTCAGGCAGCTCGGCGTCGAGGCGGGCGATCAAGGCGCTTAGCTTGGCCGCCCCATCGGGCAACACCTTGCGCACCAGCAGGTCGATCGCCTGGATCTCGTTGGTGCCTTCGTAGATGAGCGAGATGCGGCAGTCGCGCACACACTGCTCGGCGCCGAAATCGTGCATGTAGCCGTGGCCGCCAAACACTTGCTGCGCGGCCAGCGCGCCCGCCAAGGCGTTGTCGGTGAGAAAGGCCTTGAGGATGGGCGTGAGCAGCGACACCTGGTCGTGCGCGGTGTGGCGCGAGCCCACGTCGGGGTGCTGCTCGGCCACGTCGAGCAGGTGCGCGCTTTCATACGCCAGCAGGCGGCCACCTTCGAGCAACGCGCGCTGGCGCAGCAGCTTGTGGCGCATGGCGGGGTGCAAGGCGATGGGGTCGGCAAGGTCCGTTCGCACTGAGCCTGCCTGTCCTGAGCCCGGTCGAAGGGTCGAAGTGCCTCCACCGCGACGCTCGCTGGCTTCGACAGGCTCAGCCCGAACGGAATGCGGTGCGCGCATCTGCGTGCGTTCGAGCGCGTAGCGCAGCGAGTTCTGGTACGCGCTCTCCGAGTGGCCGATCCCTTGCAGGCCCACATGCAGGCGCGCCGCATTCATCATCGCGAACATGGCCGCGAGGCCGCGGTGGGGCTCGCCCACCAGCCAGCCGGTGGCGCCCTCGAAGCTCATCACGCACGTGGCACTGCCCTTGATGCCCATCTTCTTTTCGATGCCGTCGCAGCGCAGGGTGTTGCGCTCGCCGCCCGGTAAAAACTTGGGGACGAGAAACAGCGAGATGCCCTTGGTGCCCGAGGGGGCGTCGGTGATGCGTGCCAGCACCATGTGCACGATGTTGTCGGTGAGGTCGTGCTCACCGCCCGAGATGAAGATCTTGGTGCCACGAATGCGGTAGCTGCCATCGGCCTGTGGCTCGGCGCGTGTCTTGAGCAAGCCGAGATCGGAGCCCGCGTGGGCTTCGGTGAGGCACATGGTCGAGAGCCATTCGCCGCTGACGATCTTGGCGAGGTAGCCTTCTTTCAGCTCCGGCGTGGCATGCGCCATCAGGCACTCGTACGCACCGTGCAACAACGCGGGGTACATGTTCCAGCCGTGGTTGGTGGAGTTGAGCATCTCGTTCAACACACCGTTGATGGCATGCGGCAAGCCCTGGCCCCCCACCGCCGGGTCGCAGGCGAGCGCGGGCCAGCCGGCGGCCACATAGGCTTGATAGGCCTCGCGGTAACCACGCGGGGTGGTGACCACGCCATCGCGCAGCGTGCAGCCTTCGAGGTCACCGCTGGCGTTGAGCGGAGCGAGCACCTCGGCAGCGAACTTGCCGGCTTCTTCGATCACCTGCCGGGCGGTGTCGACATCGAGCTCGGCATAGGCGGGCAGCTTGGGCCATTGCGCGGGCAGGTCGAGCAGCTCTTCGGTGATGAAGCGGATGTCGCGCAGCGGGGGTTGGTAGTGCCACATCAGGTTTTCTTTCGTGCAGCGCCGAGGTAGGTGTCGATCACGCGCGGGTCTTTGGCGAGCTCGGTGGCCGGGCCTTCGAGCGCGATCTCGCCCATTTCCAGCACGTAGCCGTAGTCGGCCACTTCGAGCGCGGCGCGCGCGTTT
>NZ_JANOCG010000304.1:0-16255 GCF_031412075.1 Rhizobacter sp. | reverse complement strand
GCATGAAAGACGATGACTGGGACGCCGTGATCGACACCAACCTCAAGGCCGTGTTCCGCACCATCCGCGCCGCGACCAAACCGATGATGAAGCAGCGCTACGGCCGCATCATCAATATCACCTCGGTGGTGGGTGCCAGTGGCAACGCTGGCCAGTCCAACTACGCGGCTGCGAAGGCTGGCGTGGCCGGCATGACGCGCTCGTTCGCGCGTGAGCTCGGCAGCCGCGGTGTCACCGTCAATTGCGTGGCACCGGGTTTCATCGAAACCGACATGACCAAGAAGTTGTCGGAGCAGCAGACCAACGCGTTGATGACGCAGATCCCGCTCGGCCGCCTGGGCCAGGCCGCCGACATTGCACATGCCGTGGCATTCCTCGCTTCGCCGCAGGCCGGCTACATCACCGGCACCGAGTTGCACGTCAACGGCGGCATGTTCATGAATTGAGCTTTCCCGTCACTGTTTGATCCGGTTCCCTGTCCCGACCGGCGCGCGCCGGGTGTGTCTTAGAGAAGACACCCTACAAGCCGTAGAATCCCGGGCTGTTTACGTAAACCCTCCTGGAGGAGTCATGAGCGATATCGAAGCACGTGTGAAGAAAATCATTGCCGAACAACTCGGCGTGCCTGAGGCCGATGTGTCCAGCGAAAAGGCCTTCGTGGCCGACCTGGGCGCCGACTCACTTGACACGGTGGAACTGGTCATGGCGCTCGAAGACGAATTCGGCATCGAGATCCCCGACGAAGAAGCCGAGAAGATCACCACTGTTCAGTTGGCGATCGACTACGCACTGAAGCACCAGAAAGCCTGAGGCCGGAGCGATATCCATGACACGTCGCCGCGTCGTCATCACCGGCCTGGGGCTGATCAGCCCCGTGGGCAATTCGGTGGAAGAAGGCTGGGCCAACCTGGTTGCCGGGCGCTCGGGCATTGACACCATCACCAAGTTCGACGCTTCGGCGTTCAGCTGCCAGTTTGCTGGCGAGGTGAAGGGATTCAATGTCGAGGAGTACATGCCGGCCAAGGAAGCGCGCCACATGGACACCTTCATCCACTACGGTGTCGCGGCGTCGATCCAGGCGGTGCGTGATGCGGGCTTGCCCACCGGTGACCAGCTCACCGAAGAGCAGGCCGAGCGCATCGGTTGTCTGGTGGGCTCGGGCATCGGCGGTCTTCCGCTGATCGAAGAGACCCATGGCGAATACGTGTCGCGCGGGCCGCGCCGTATTTCTCCCTTCTTCGTGCCCGCCTCGATCATCAACATGATCTCGGGTCACGTGTCGATCCGTTTTGGCTTCACCGGCCCGAACCTCGCCATCGTCACGGCCTGCACCACAGGCTTGCACTCCATCGGCCAGGCGGCTCGCATCATCGAATACGGCGATGCCGATGTGATGGTGGCCGGCGGTTCCGAGTCGACCATCTCCCCACTAGGGATTGGGGGCTTCACCGCGCCGCGCGCATTGTCGTCACGCAATGACGACCCGAAAACCGCGTCGCGCCCGTGGGACAAAGATCGCGACGGCTTCGTGCTCGGCGAAGGTGCCGGCGTGCTGGTGCTCGAAGAGTATGAATACGCCAAGAAGCGCGGCGCCAAGATCTATGCCGAGCTGAGCGGTTTCGGCATGGGTGCCGACGCCTTCCACATGACGGCGCCCAACGTCGACGGCCCCAAGCGGTCGATTCGAGCGGCTCTGCGCAATGCCGGCATCGACGGCAGTCAGGTGCAGTACCTCAATGCACACGGCACATCGACCCCGCTCGGTGATGTGAACGAAACCAATGCCATCAAGCTGGCTTTTGGCGACCACGCCAAAAAGTTGGTGGTCAATTCGACCAAATCGATGACCGGGCACTTGTTGGGTGGCGCCGGTGGCATCGAGTCGGTGTTCACTGCGCTGGCTGTCCACAAACAGATCTCGCCGCCGACGATCAACATCTTCAACCAGGATCCCGAGTGCGATCTGGACTACTGCGCCAACACCGCGCGGGACATGAAGATCGAGTACGCCGTCAAAAACAACTTCGGCTTCGGCGGCACCAACGGCACGCTGGTTTTCAAGCGCATCTGATCGCGCCGCTGAATCCCCCTTCTCGCGGCACTCATGCACGCGTCTCCCCCGTTCCAGATGATCGTGCGCCACTTTGGCATCTGGCGAGCGGTGGTGACACTGCTGGTGGCGTTGACTGCTGCCGTCGTGACAGCCTGGGCGCTGCAAGCGATGGAGCGGCACGCGGTCTGGGTCGTGATCGCCGCGGCTTTGCTGACGGTGTCGTCAACCATGCTGCTGTCGCATGCTTGGCGCCTGCCGGCGATGACCCTGCGCTGGGACTCTCAACAATGGCAACTGAGGGCTTCCAGCGATTCAGCGCACGAGCCGGTTTGTTCGGGATGCCTGGTGGTGTCGGTCGATTGCGGCGGCTGGATGCTGTTGCATTTCACACCCGACAACGGGACTGTGCTGCAGCGCGGGACATGGTTGCCGGTGCAGCGGCGGGGTCACGAGGCCGACTGGCATGCGTTGCGCTGTACGGTATATTGCGCGCGACCCGTTTCCCTGCCCACCGTGGCGCCGTTCTGAACCCGTCGAATGACCGCCACTGACGCCGACGCCCCGCTGATCGAACGCGTCAAGCATGGAGACGTGAAAGCGTTCGAGATGCTGGTGGTCAAGTACCAGCGCCGCATTGAGCGCCTCATCGGTCGCATGGTGCGAGACGTCGATCTGGTGCCTGACATCGCCCAGGAAACCTTCATCCGCGCCTACCGGGCGATCCCCCAGTTTCGTGGCGACAGCGCGTTCTACACCTGGCTCTATCGCATTGCCGTCAACACGGCCAAAAAGGCCTTGGTGGACCTGAAACGCGATCCGATCGTGACGGAATCCGCACGCGCGGGGCGCGATGATGATGATGAAACTTCCCGCGTTGAAACCGAACTAAGCCACGGCGAGACCCCCGAAGCGATGTTGGCGAGCAAGGAAATTGCGAGCGCCGTGAACGCCGCCATCGAAGCCCTCTCCGAGGATCTGCGCCAAGCGATCACGCTGCGTGAAATTGAAGGCCTCAGCTACGAAGAGATCGCCGAGGCCATGAATTGCCCGATTGGCACGGTTCGGTCGCGAATTTTCCGGGCGCGTGAAGCCATTGCGCAGCGCTTGCGCCCGTTGCTCGATACGCGCGAGGGCGAGCGCTGGTGAGCGCCGCGATGATGTGTTGGAGTGTTGGAGGTTGTGATGTCTCAAGGGTCTGAAAACAAACTGCCCGCGTCGGACGACTTGTCCGCGCTGATGGATGGCGAGCTCCAGGCTTCGGCCGTGGCGCGAGCTTGTGGCCAGTGGCGAGAGAGCCCCGAGGCCCGAACGCAGTGGCACGCCTACCACCTGATCGGCGACGTGATGCGATCCGAAGACCTGAGTGCGGATGCTGACCACGACGCCGCGTTTCTCAGTTCTTTCCGCAAGCGTCTGGCCCAGGAGCCGGTCGTGCTGGCACCCACACCCCCGAAGTTGCCAGTTCAAGTGGTAACGCCGCGCCGCGCGTGGGCGACGCCCGCCGCCGTGGCGGCCGGTTTCGTGGCGGTGGCGGGTGTGTTGCTGGTGTCGCAGATGGCGGGTGGGCCGTCGCAACCCAACGTCAACCTGGCTGCGGGGACGGTTGTCCAGCCGGCGATGGTGGTGAGTGCCACCGAGCCGGGCGACCCGCCCGCCGTCGTGTTGAACGGGCAATTGATACGCGACGCTCGGTTGGACGAATACCTCGCGGCACACAAGAAGTTCGGCGGCAGCTCGGTGCCTGGGGGGCCGTCAGGCTTTCTGCGCAATGCTGCGGCTGATGGCACCTCTCGCTGAACCGCATCGCCACGCTCCCATGCTGTCTCGCCTGCCTGCCTTCGTCTTCGCCTGTGCGGCTGCGGCCTCCATGCATTCGGTTCACGCGCAAAGTGCTCTCACGAGCGGTGACCCGCTGGTTGAAGCACGCGAGACCCGGGCTTGGTTGACGCGCATCCAGGACGCGGCCAACAAGCGCAACTTTGTCGGCACGGTGGTGGTGAGCGCCGGCGGCATGGTCGCCAGCACTCGCATCGCGCACTACTGTGAAGGCCGAGACCAGTTCGAGCGCATCGATTCTCTCGATGGCCAGGTGCGCAACGTGTACCGCCACAACGATCTCGTGCACACCGTGTGGCCGCAACGGCGTGTTGCGGTGGTCGAGCAGCGCGATCAGATGAGTTCCTTCCCTGGCCTGCTGCAAGCCGGCGCGGATCGTGTTCAAGAGTTCTATGACCTCAAGCCGGTGGCGGTGGAGCGGGTGGCCGGGCACGAGGCCAATGTGCTGGTGCTGAAGCCGCGCGACAAGATGCGCTTCGGCCACCGACTCTGGGCCGACAAAGCGACCGGTCTGCTGCTGCGAACCGAAGTATTGGGCGATCGAGGCGAGGTGCTGGAGTCATCTGCCTTTTCTGAAGTTGCCATCGGCATTCGCGCGCAGCCGGAAAGCGTGTTGCAGCCCGTCAAAAAGCTCGATGGCTTCCGCATGGTCAGGCCCGTCTTGGTGCCGACGCGGTTGGACGCCGAGGGGTGGGCGCTGAAAACGTCTGTACCCGGCTTTCAGATGGTCAGTTGCGTCAAACGGCAGTTCGACGGCGCGACGCGTGCGGCCGTGGCGGCGCCGGAGCACGCGCTGCAGACGGTTTATTCCGATGGTCTGACCTACGTCTCCATCTTCATCGAACCCTACAACGCCGAGCGCCACCCGCGCCCGATGCTCACGACCATCGGCGCCACCCACACCATGATGCGCCGTGACGGTGACTGGTGGATCACGGTGATGGGTGACGTGCCGGTGGTCACGCTGCGCCATTTCGCCAATGGGATCGAGCGCAAAAAAAAGTAGCGGTTGCTTCATGCGGCCGCGGGGCCGGGCACCTTGGGTTCATTCGTTGAGGGGTAGGTATGAGTTCCAGTGTTTCCGTCATGACGGCGGCTCGCGGTCGATACACCGGTCTGCAGCTTGCGACCAGTTTTCTGGCAGCGACTGCCATGTTGTTTGCGACGCTGCTGATGCCGCAGACCGGACATGCGCAAGGCCGGGAGCTGCCCGACTTCGCTGACCTGGTCGAGCGTGTGGGGCCGGCAGTCGTGAACATCCGCACCACCGAGCGCACGCCCGATGCCCCGCGCACGCCGTTTCGCCGTCGCGCCCCCACGCTTCAGGGTAGCGACGAGGTACCGCGTGGCGAGGGCTCGGGTTTCATTCTCAGTGCTGACGGCTACGTGATGACCAATGCGCACGTGATCGAAGGTGCCACCGAGGTCTACGTGACGCTCACCGACAAACGGGAGTTCAAGGCCAAGATCGTGGGCGCCGACGAGCGCACCGACGTGGCCTTGGTCAAGATCGAAGCGACCGGCTTGCCGGTGCTGCGTGTGGGCGACGTGAACCGCCTGCGTGTGGGTGAATGGGTGGTGGCGATCGGCTCGCCGTTCGGCCTGGAGAACACCGTGACGGCCGGCATCGTCAGTGCCAAGCAGCGCGAAACGGGGTCGGACATCTCGTTCATCCAGACCGACGTGGCGGTGAACCCTGGCAACTCGGGCGGCCCGCTGATCAACATCCGCGGCGAAGCGGTGGGTATCAATTCGCAGATCCTGAGCCCGGTGGGCAGCTTCGTCGGCATCTCACTGGCCATACCGATCGACGAGGCGATGCGCATTGCCGACCAACTCAAGGCGACTGGCCGCGTGGTGCGGGGTTACCTCGGCATCCAGCCGACCGATGTGCCGCGTGAACTGGCCGAGGAATACGGTCTGAACAAGGGCAAGACCAAAGGTGCGTTCGTTCGCCAGGTGGTCCCGGGTGCGCCGGCGGAGAAGGCGGGCATCCAACCCGGCGACGTGGTGCTTTCGGTCAACGGCAAGGCAGTTGACGGTGCGGTCGATCTGCGGCGCACCTTGGGCGCGTTGAAGCCGGGTTCACCGGTGAATCTGCAGATCAACCGCAGGGGCAAGCTGATGGACTTCAAGCCCAATTTGGCAGAGATGAATCCGCAGGTGGTTGCCAGCAACGAGCGCCCGTCCGAGGCAGAAGGGCGTGCGTCGACATCCGGCAAGGCATGGGGTCTCACGGTTACCAACCTGAGCGAAGCGGAGCGACAGGCGGCACGCGGTGTTTCGGGCGTGCGGGTCACGGCGGTTGCTGCCGGGGCTGAGGCCGTGGGCCTGCGTGCAGGCGATGTCATCCTCGCCGTCGGCACCACCGATGTCATCGATGTGAAGCAGTTTGACGCGGTGATCTCCAAGCTCGACAAGGCACGCCCGTTGCCAGTCACCGTGTTGCGTGGCGAGTGGGCACAGTTTCTTCGCATCCCCGCTGTCAAGTGAAAGCGCGGCCGAGCCTCACTGATGGAAGGGCCGCGAATGGTTGCTGGAAATCAAGAATTCACAAGTTTGTGTGCGCACACATCTTAAATCCGGATTCTGCGTTTCACTGCATACAATTTGGGCTATCGCACAGCCTTTTATCGTCATCTCTGGCAACGAGCATGGCCTATCGAAACTATCCCCAAGCTGCCCACAAGCAATTGTGGATAAATTGTTGATAATTATTGCTGTTGGTGACTCGCAACGACGTGAAATCAAGCACTGGCGCGGTTTCCAGCGGGGGGCTTTTGGCTACAATGAAGGCCCAACAAGCAGTTGCCATACGTTTTGTTGGAAGGCGCGTCAAAAGTTCGACGTGCCTTTTTTTTAGCCCTTTTTCTGTCTCTGCGCGGCACACGCGCGCACTCATCCGACTCGCGATTGAGAGCTTTCACTGCAGCGCTTGCGCCGCTGCCTCTTCAGTGAAGAGCCTCTCGACGAGCATTTAGCAGTTCGCATGGATCACATCCGCAATTTCTCCATCATTGCCCACATCGACCACGGCAAGTCGACCCTGGCCGACCGCCTGATTCAACGCTGTGGCGGCCTGAGCGACCGCGAAATGGAAGCCCAGGTTCTCGACTCGATGGACATCGAGCGCGAGCGCGGCATCACCATCAAGGCACAGACGGCAGCGCTGACCTATGTGGCTCGCAATGGCCAGACCTACCAGTTGAATCTGATCGACACCCCGGGGCACGTTGACTTCTCTTATGAAGTGAGCCGTTCCCTGTCGGCATGCGAGGGGGCGCTATTGGTGGTTGACGCCAGCCAGGGTGTCGAAGCGCAGACCGTCGCCAACTGCTACACCGCGCTCGTCCTGGGTGTCGTAGTGGTGCCGGTTCTCAACAAGATGGATCTGCCCAACGCCGATCCGGCCAACGCAAAGTCCGAGATCGAAGACGTGATCGGCATCGATGCCGAGCATGCCATCCCCTGCAGCGCCAAGACGGGCGAAGGCATCGACGACATTCTGGAGGCGGTGATCACCCGCATGCCTGCTCCCAAGGGCAAACCCAACGCGCCCTTGCGGGCCATGATCATTGACTCCTGGTTTGACAACTACGTCGGCGTCGTGATGCTGGTGCGGGTGGTCGACGGTGAGCTCAAGAAAGGCGAGCGCTTCAAGATGATGGCCTCCGGCGCGGCCTATGCGGCCGAGCAGATGGGCGTGTTCACCCCCAAATCGGTATCGCGCGAAGCTTTGCGCGCTGGTGAAGTGGGCTTCGTGATCGCCGGCATCAAGGAGCTCCAGGCTGCCAAGGTGGGCGACACCATCACCTTGGAAAAGAAGCTGCCCAACAACCTGGGCCCGGCGGAAGAGGCTTTGCCAGGCTTCAAGGAAATCCAGCCGCAGGTGATTGCCGGTCTGTACCCCACCGAGGCCAGCGAATACGACCAGCTGCGTGATGCGCTCGAAAAGCTCAAGCTCAACGACTCCTCGCTGCGCTACGAACCCGAGGTGTCGCAGGCGCTTGGCTTTGGCTTCCGGTGCGGCTTTTTGGGCTTGTTGCACATGGAGATCGTGCAAGAGCGCCTGGAACGCGAGTTCGATCAGGATCTGATCACCACCGCGCCATCGGTCGTCTACCAGGTCGAGCTCAACGACGCGCAAGTGCTGCAGGTCGAGAACCCGTCCAAGATGCCTGATCTCGGTCGCATCAAGGAGATCCGCGAGCCGATCGTGACCGTGCACCTGTACATGCCGCAAGACTATGTCGGCCCGGTGATGACACTGGCCAACCTGAAGCGCGGCAACCAGCTCAACATGGCCTACCACGGCCGCCAGGTGATGCTCACCTACGAGATGCCGCTGGCCGAGATCGTGCTGGACTTCTTCGACAAGCTGAAAAGCGTGTCGCGTGGTTACGCGTCGATGGATTACGAGTTCAAGGAGTACCGCGCCTCCGATGTGGTGAAGGTCGATATCCTGCTCAACGGCGACCGGGTGGACGCCCTCTCGATCATCGTTCACCGCGCGCAGAGCCAGTATCGCGCCCGCGCCGTGGTGGCCAAGATGCGCGAGCTGATTTCGCGCCAGCAGTACGACGTGGCGGTGCAGGCGGCCATCGGCGCCAACATCATTGCGCGTGAGACAATCAAAGCGCTGCGCAAGAACGTGATCGCCAAGTGCTACGGCGGCGATATTTCCCGCAAGCGCAAGCTGCTCGAAAAACAAAAGGCCGGCAAGAAACGCATGAAGCAGATCGGCTCCGTCGAGGTGCCTCAGGAAGCGTTCCTGGCCATCCTCCAAGTGGACGATTGATGGGTTCTTTGACCGGTTTGCTGTATGCGTGCCTCGCGGTGTATCTGGGAGGCTGGTACGTGGGTAAATGGACGGGCAACTTTTCGTTGCTGCTGTTCATCCTGACCTTGGTGACGCTGGCCTACTGGCTGGCCGAGCGTTTCTACTTCGCGCCCGCAAGGTCGCGGGCGGCGAGCACGCTGGAACAGCAAGACGCTGCGCGGCGCGACGAGTTGGCCAAGAAGGGCATCGCCAAGGTCGATGGCGACCTGAGCCAGGCGCGAGAAGCCCTGCTCTTGCAGCCCTGGTGGCTCGACTGGACCGCAGGTCTCTTCCCGGTCATTCTGGTGGTATTCCTGCTGCGCTCGTTCTTGTTCGAGCCGTTCAAGATTCCATCGGGTTCGATGGTGCCCACCTTGCTGATCGGCGACTTGATCCTGGTGAACAAGTACCACTATGGCGTGCGTCTCCCGGTGATCAACAAGAAGATCATTCCGATCAACGACCCGCAGCGCGGCGACGTGATGGTGTTCCGCTACCCCGCCAACCCGAGCATTGACTACATCAAACGTGTGGTCGGCCTGCCCGGCGACGAGGTGGCCTACCTCAACCAGCGCCTCTTTCTCAACGGGAAACTGGTCGACACGCAAGCCTTGCCCGAGTTCTACGACGACGACAGCACTCGGTACTTCAAGCAGTACGGTGAGAAGCTCGGTTCGGCGCAGCACAACATCCTGGTGGATGTGCAACGGCCGTCTTACATTCGCCCGACCGACCCTTTCGCGTTCAAGGAAAACTGCCGCTACAGTGCCGAGGGCGTCACTTGCAAGGTACCCACCGGGCACTATTTCATGATGGGCGACAACCGAGACAACTCCGAAGACTCGCGCTTCTGGGGTTTTGTGCCTGACCAGAACATCGTGGGCAAAGCCTTCTTTGTCTGGATGAATTTCGGTAACCTCCGGCGTATAGGCTCGTTCCGTTGATGAGCCGCCACACTTTCCAGCCCCAACCCATCAAGAGGAGCACGAGGTCATGACCGTTGAACATCGCAAGGCGCGTTCCCAGCGCGGTGTCACGCTGTTCGGGTTGTTGTTCTGGGCCATCGTGATCGGGTTCATGGCGCTGGTAGGGTTGCGGGTTCTTCCGACCATCAACGAGTACTCCACCATCAAGCGCGCAGTCGAGAAGATCGCAGCCAGCGGTGCGACCACGGTCCCCGAAATTCGAAGTGCCTTCGAAAAACAGGTACAGATCGAATACGGTGTGACGTCCATCACCGGCAAAGATCTCGAAATCACCAAGGTCAACGAGAAGGTCGTGATTGCCTTTGCCTACAACAAAGAAATCGAGTTGATGGCGCCGGTGTATCTGCTGATCAAATACCAGGGGCGCTCGAAGTAGGGCCTTGCCCGTATCGAGGCAGATGTTCGTGGACGCACGCCTGACCGCACTGCAACAACGCCTGGGGCATCGCTTTGCCGAACCCGAGTTGCTGAGCCGCGCCGTCACGCACCGCAGCTTCAGCTCCGACCACAACGAGCGGCTTGAGTTTCTAGGCGATGCCGTGCTCAGTCTGGCCATCAGCGCCTTGCTGTTCGAGCGTTTCGGCGGCTCCGACGAAGGTGACCTGACCCGTGTGCGCGCCCACCTGGTGCGCGAAGACACCCTTCACCGTGTGGCGGTCGTGATCGGCCTGCCCGAGGTGGTGCGCCTGAGTGAAGGTGAAGCGCGTGGCGGTGGTGCCCAGCGCCCCTCCATCCTTGCCGACGCGCTTGAAGCCATCATTGGTGCCACCTTCATCGATGGGGGGTTTGATTCCGCCCGCGCGCTGGTCCAGCGCTTGTTCGGTGAGGTCATCGTCAGTACCGACATCGACAGCTGGACCAAAGACGCCAAGACCGAGCTGCAGGAGTGGCTGCAAGCGCGCCGCCTGCCAGTGCCCAGCTACCGCATCACGAGCACCCGCGGCCAGGCCCACGCGCAGACCTTCGAGGTCGAATGTGCAGTGCCTGCCCTCAGCCTGGCCGAAACCGGCGAAGGCCGTTCGCGCCGCGTGGCCGAGCAGGAAGCCGCGCGCCGCATGCTGGTGGCGCTGAAAGCCAGCGACAAGCCAGGCAGCGCCTTGCGCTCGTAACCCCATGACTGAATCTCAAGAGCCCGACGGCTCGACCCCAAGCGCTGCAACGCGCTGCGGCCTCGTTGCCATCGTGGGCCGCCCCAACGTGGGCAAGTCGACGCTGCTCAACGCCCTGGTGGGCCAGAAGGTGAGCATCACCTCGGCCAAGGCGCAGACCACGCGCCACCGCATCACCGGCATCCGCACGGTCGACGACAGCCAATTTGTCTTTGTCGACACGCCCGGTTTCCAGACGAAGCACAGCGCGCCACTCAACCGCAACCTCAACCGCACCGTACAAGGCGTGCTGGGCGATGTGGACGTGGTGCTGTTCGTGGTCGAAGCCGGCCGTTTCGGGCTCGACGACGCCAAGGTGCTGGCCCTGATGCCCTCTGACAAGCCGGTGATCCTGATCGCCAACAAGCTCGACGCCGTGCACCGCCGTGCCGACCTGGTGCCCTGGCTCAAGGGCATGCAAGACCGCCACGCGTTCGCCGAGTTTGTGCCGCTCACGGCCAAAAAAGACGCCGACGTGCAGCGCCTGCTCGACATCGTCAAGCCCTACCTGCCGCATCAGCCGTGGTTCTACGACGAAGACGCGCTCACCGATCGCAGCGACCGTTTTCTGGCCAGTGAGCTGATCCGCGAGAAACTCTTCCGCCTGACTGGCGACGAGCTGCCCTATACCTCGACCGTCGTCATCGACAAGTTCGAAGAAGAAGGCAACCTGCGCCGCATCGCCGCCACCATCATCGTGGAGCGTGATGCGCACAAGGGCATGATCATCGGCAGCGACGGCGAACGTTTGAAGCGCATCGGCTCCGAGGCACGACAAGAGCTCGAGCGACTGATGGACGCCAAGGTCTTCCTGGAGATATGGGTCAAGGTGCGCTCGGGTTGGGCCGACAACGAAGAGCATCTGCGCAGCTACGGCTACGAATAAGACCTCCATGGTGACGCGGGCTCCACGCGCCCCGGCCACGCTGGCGGCCTACGTGCTTCACCGCTACGACTGGAGCGAATCCAGCCTCATCCTCGACCTCTTCACGCGCGACCAGGGTCGCCTGGCGGTTGTCGCCAAGGGCGCCAAACGGCCGTATTCGCAACTGCGCTCGGTGTTGCTGCCGTTCCAGCGCATCCAGGTGTCGCTGGGCCGAGCACCCAAGACCGATGCCGCAGGTGAGCCGACCAGCGAGGTGCAGACCCTGCGCGCCGCCGAATGGGCGGGTGGCGCGGCCATGCTCACCGGTGCGGCCTTGTTCAGCGGCTTCTACCTCAACGAGCTGATGATGAAATTGCTGGCGCGCAGCGATGCACACCCGGCGCTGTTCGACGTTTATGCCGGCACCTTGTCTGGCCTGGGCGCCAACGACGAAGCGGCGTTGCGCGCCTTCGAGGTGGCGCTGCTGAAAGAGATCGGTTTGTTGCCCGACCTGAGCCTGGTCACGCTCACCCAAGAGGCGGTGCGCAGCGAGCGTCGCTACAGCCTGCTGCCCGAAGCTGGCGTGGGCGCACCCCGTGGCGGAGATACCGCATTGGCAGGCGACGTGCTGATCGGTTTGCAAGCCGCGCTTGAGCATGGCAGCCTGGCGGCGTTGCAACAAGCCTGCGCGCAGGCCTTGCCTGAGCTCAAGACCGTCTTGCGCGGTTTGCTTCACTATCATCTCGGCTCGTCTCTCCTGCGCACGCGCCAACTCATGCTCGACGTGCAGGCCCTCGATCGCTGACGTATTCGCAATGCACACGCCATGAACCCCTTGCTCACCACCGGGCTGGACGCCCACCGCGGCCTCACCGCGCTGTCGGTCAACGTGAACCTGGTGGCGCAGATCCGCAACCGTCGCCCGCTCAACTTCCCCAGCGTCACGCGACTCGCCGAGCTGGCGCTGCAGGCCGGGGCGCAGGGCATCACCATTCATCCGCGGCCGGATCAGCGCCACATCCGCACGCATGATGTGTTCGAGCTGTCCGAGCTGATGCAGCAATGGCCGCAGGCCGAGTTCAATGTCGAAGGCAATCCGCTGCACAACCTGATGGAGCTGCTGCGCGAGTTGGCTGCCAAGGGCCAGGCGCCACACCAGTGCACCTTCGTGCCCGACGACGAATCACAACCCACCTCCGATCATGGCTGGCATTTCCCGGAAGACGCTGCGCGCCTGTCGCCGCTGATCACCGAGGCCAAGGCGCTGGGCATTCGTGTCAGCCTGTTCATGGACCCGCTGCCCGATGCGATGAGCGCTGTGCGCGAAGTGGGCGCCGACCGGGTCGAGCTGTACACCGAAAGTTATGCCCGCGCCCACGGCAAGCCCGAGGCTCCTGCCGTGCTTGCAGCCTTCACCGCCACCGCCGCGGCGGCCCTGCGCGAAGGCCTGGGCATCAACGCCGGCCACGACCTGAACCGCGCCAACCTCGCAGATTTCTTACGCGCCGTGCCGGGCGTGCAAGAGGTGTCGATCGGCCACGCGCTGGTTGCAGACGCGCTGGAGTTGGGCATGACAGACACCGTGCGCGCCTACCTGCGTTGCATCCATCAAGCCGCGACGTGATCTGTTGCAACGAAAGACCGACCCCATGACCCCACACGCCCCCGTGGTGCTCGACATCGCTGGCACCTCCCTCAACGCCGACGACCGCCGCCGCTTGGCGCACCCGCTGACCGGAGGCTTGATCTTCTTCACACGCAACTGGGTCAACCGCCAGCAGATCACCGAGATCACGGCCGAGGTCAAGTCCATCCGACCCGACCTGCTGATCACCATCGACCACGAAGGTGGGCGTGTGCAGCGCTTTCGCACCGATGGCTTCACCCACCTGCCGGCCATGCGCCGCCTGGGAGAACTGTGGATGGAAGACGCCATGCGGGCCACCGACGCGGCCAGCGCCTGTGGCTACGTGCTCGGTGCCGAGCTGCGGGCCTGCGGCGTCGACCTCAGCTACACGCCGGTGGTCGATCTCGATCACCGCCGCAGCGAAGTGGTGGGCGACCGCGCCTTCCACCGTGACCCGCGCGTGGCCACCCTGCTCGCTAAGAGCCTGATGCACGGGCTGCTCAGCGCGGGCATGGCCAATTGTGGCAAGCACTTTCCCGCACACGGCTACGCGGTCGCCGATTCGCACGTGGCGCGCGCGGTCGACGACCGTTCGCTGAAGGCCATCCTGGCCGAAGACGCCAAGCCTTACGACTGGCTCACCACCACGCTGACCTGCGTGATGCCGGCCCACGTCACCTTTCCGAAAGTAGACGCGATGCCCGCAGGTTTTTCTGCGCGATGGCTCAAGGACATCTTGCGCGGGCAGCTCGGCTACACCGGCGCCATCTGCTGCGATGACCTCAGCATGGAAGGTGCACGCATCGCCGGCAGCGCGGTCGAGGGCGGCATTGCTGCCCTCAATGCTGGCTGTGACATGGTGCTGCTGTGCAACCAGTCCAAGGTCGATGGCGGCAAACCGGTGGATGCGTTGCTCGACGGTTTGCAGCAGGCGCTGGAGCGCGGAGAGTGGCAGGCCGATCCCGACAGCGAAACGCGCCGGCTCGACCTCTTGCCGCAGACCGCGCCGCTGACCTGGGATGAGCTCATGCACCACCCCGCTTACCAGCGGGCCTTGGAGCGCCTGCCCTGAGTGGTTTCATTCGACCATGAAAAAGGGCGCACCGAGGTGCGCCCTTTTCGTTGGCAAGGCCGGGCTCAGGCCTGGGGCTGAGACCCCTGCGCGTTTTCGAACGGCAGCTTGATCTGCGACAGATCCTTGCGCGTTTCGACCAGCACCAGCGGGCCTTCGTCGACAGCCGTCACCGGCTTGGGTTCACGCGGCACGTGCGCTGGCTTCGGCTCGCGCGCCATCGCCTCTTGCACCGCGCGGATCTTGTCGGCGTCGGAGTTGACCCACTGAAGCCCAGCGGATTCGGCGACCGACTCGAGTTGCGCGGTCGGCAACACGAACGCCTCTTGGCGAGCCGGTGCAGCGACGACCACGGGAGCGGGTGCCGGTGGGACCACGGCCACTGGAGTTGGCGTGGGCGCCGGGGCAGACGCGGGCACGTAGACAGGCGCGGCAGCGACCACCACCGGTTCCGGCTCGGCCACAACAGCCACCTGCTCGATTTCGGTGGTTTCTTCCACCTGTGCCGCAACCACACCGCGCGGCGCCTCCATCGCTGGCCCGGCGGTCAGGTCGCCGGCCTCGGTGCCCTCAGCAGGTGCTGAGCCATCGCCACCCTCTTCACGGCGCTGGCGATCGCGGCCACGGCCACGGCGGCGGCGGCCGTCACGCTCACCACGTTCGCCATTCTCGGCAGAAGGCGCACCTTCGGCGTCGGCCGAAACCGGCTCCACCACGTCGCTCACGGCTTCGGCTGGCAGCGCGGCTGGTTCGTTGTCACCCACAACGGCTGCTTCGTTCGATTCGCCCGGGCGGGTTTCGTCGCGGTCACGCCCACCACGCCCGCCGCGGCGGTTGCGGCGGCGGCCTGTGCGCTCGCCTTGAGCGTCACCGGCCGGAGCCTCAGGTGTTTCACCACCCGGCACCGTGTCGACGAAAGCGCGCACCTCGACGGCCTCGTCACTCACGGCTTCGGTCGGGGCAGCAGGGCGGCGCGGTTCACCGCGCTCGCCACGCTCGGGGCGCGGGCCGCGACGGCCTTCCTGGCGCGGCTCGCCGCGACCTTCGGGCGCGTCAGCGCGGGGTTCTTGACGGCGGCTGCGGTCGTCACCACGGCCGGCAGTTTCTGCCGCGCTGGTGGTTTCTTCCGGCTTGGCATCGGTACGCTCGTTGCGGCGGCCACCTCGGCCACCGTCGCGCCCACCACGCTCACCACCCCGTTCGGCGCGCTCGCCGCCACGGTCATTGCGTTCACCGCGGCCACCACGCCCGTCGCGGCCACCCCGGCCGCCTCGGCCGTTGCGGTCACCACGGCCTTCGCCGCGCTCGGATTTTTCGGTCGACACCGCAGGTTTGGTTGCGGGCGTGCTCATCACGGGCTCAGGCTCGCTGCTTCCAAACAGTTTCTTCACCCAGCCGAAGAAACCACCACCCGACGACGCGGGCGCGGCTGCTACCGGGGCAGCGGCCACAGGGGCGGGAGCCACGACAACCGGCTCCGGCTTGGGCACGGCCACCGGTGCGGGTGTTTCAGGCAGGATGCCCTTGATCACCGGCTCCTGCTTGGCCTTGGCCTTCTCGCGGCGCGTGATGCCGACCTCGTCGTCCGGCTCCTCGATCATCGAGTAGCTCACCTGCAGGTTCTCCAGGCGCGGGTCGTCGTGGCGCAGGCGTTCCAGGCGGTAGTTGGGCGTCTCCAAGTGCTTGTTGGGCACCAGCAGCACGGTGATGCGCTGCTTGAGTTCGATCTTGGTGATCTCGGTGCGCTTCTCGTTCAGCAGGAACGAGGTCACTTCCACCGGCACCTGCACGTGCACGGCGGCGGTGTTTTCCTTCATCGACTCTTCTTGCACCATGCGCAGGATCTGCA
>NZ_JANOCG010000303.1:0-4756 GCF_031412075.1 Rhizobacter sp. | reverse complement strand
CTCTTCCGTTCGGGCTGAGCCTGTCGAAGCCATGTCCGACATGAGCAGCAGCCCTTCGACCCTTCGACAGAGCTCAGAACAGGCGGGCTCAGGGCGAACGGATGTCACGCCCGACGCCGAAACCGGCGAGATCATGTCGCCCTTGGCCGCCTTCTTGACGCACGCCTCGCTGGAAGCCGGCGACAACCAGGCGCAGGCGGGGCAAGACGCGATCCAGCTGATGACGGTGCACTCGGCCAAGGGCCTGGAGTTCGACGCCGTCTTCATCACGGGTCTCGAAGAAGGTTTGTTCCCGCACGAAAACAGCGTGTCAGACATCAACGGCTTGGAAGAAGAGCGCCGCCTGATGTACGTGGCCATCACCCGCGCCCGCAAGCGCCTGTACCTGAGCTTCAGCCAGACCCGCATGCTGCACGGCCAGACACGCTACAACCTGAAGAGTCGCTTCTTCGACGAGCTGCCCGAAGCGGCGCTGCGCTGGATCACGCCGCGCAACCAGGGCTTTGGCTCGGGCTTTGCGCGTGAGTACCAGTCAGCCTGGGCCAAGGGTTCGGGCTTGGGCTCCATCGTCGGCGCGGGCGATGTGGCGCGTGCGGCGCCGATGAATGCCGGCCCCGTCACCAAGAGCAGCCACGGCCTGCGCTCGGGCCAGAGCGTGTTTCACACCAAATTTGGCGAGGGCGTGATCGTCACACTGGAAGGCACGGGCGAAGATGCCCGTGCCCAGGTGAACTTTGGGCGGCACGGCATGAAGTGGCTGGCGCTGAGTGTGGCGAAGCTGACGCCGATCGAGTGAGCGTCAGCCGCGGCCTCAGCGCAGCAGCCTGCCGCCGGTGCCGATCACCGTCACTTCGACGAAGCGTGAACCCACGCGGTTGCCGTCGCCGAAGTTGACCTTGAAGCCACCAGCGTCGTAGTTCTTCATGTCGGCCAGTTGGGCCAGCACCTTTTCGCGCGAGGGGTCGGCGCGGGCGCGCTTCACCGCCTCGACCAGCACCTTGGCGGCGATGAAACCTTCCATGCTGGCGTACGAGATGATCTTGGTGGGTGCGTGCTCTTTCATCGCCGCATGGAACTCGCGCACCACCGCCACCGGTGAGCTCATGTTGTAGGGGAAGGGCATCACCTGCGAAATGCCCACGCCGCGCGCCAGGTCGTCGCCGGTGTTCTTGAGCAACTCCTTGAAGTTGACGACCGAGATGCTGAACAGCCGGGCTTTGCTGCCCGAGGCGCGCAGCTTCTTGATGAGGGCCGATGAGGCCTTGTTGACGGCCACCATGATCACGGCGTCGGGGTTGGCTGCCATGATGCCGGCCGCCGCGGTGTCGATCTCTTCGGGCTTGGTGCGGTCGTAGTTGCCGGTGGCCACGGCCTTCAGGTTGAGCTTGGTGAGCGCCGCTTCAGCGCCCGTCAGGCCGCTTTTTCCGAAGCCGTCGTTTTGATAGAACACCGCAAACTTGCGCAGGCCGAGCGTATGCAGGTGCTCCACCATCTTGGCCGTCTCGTCGGTATAGCTCGCGCGGATGTGGAAGAGGTAGGGGTTGGTCGGGTTGCGCAGATCTTCGGCGCCTGTGTAGGGCGCGAGCAAAGCGATCTTGTTGTCGCTCAGCACGTTGTTCTTGTTCAACGCCAAGACGTTGGCCGTGCCCACGTAGCCGAACAAGGCGACCGGGCTGTCTTTTTCCAGTATCTCTTTGGTGTGCGCGAGCGTCGCGTCGGGCTTGTAGGCGTCGTCTTTCTGCACCACGCGGATCTTGCGGCCGTAGATGCCGCCCTTGGCATTGACGGTGGCGAAGTAGGCCGCTGCGCCAGACGAGTATTCATCGCCGGTGCCGGCGATCACGCCGGTGAGCGGCACCACCTGGCCGATCACCACCTCGCTGGCGGCGAGTGCAGGAGCGGCCGACAAGGCCAGTGTGGCTGCGGTCAGCGCCGAAGCCAGAAACGACTGAAGAGAAACCTGGGTGCCACGCATGCACGATCTCCTTGGGAGGCGGCATACAGGCCGCTTGCGATTGATGTTGCTTCGCAGTCTAGGCGCGCTGAAGCGCAATTAGCACGCGCGTCTGCCCTGCACAGCGTGACGCTGTGCACAGATGACGACACTTTGGTGCTGGGTCAGACGTCGATTTCGTCCACCTCGCGGTAGACGTCGCGCAGCCACATCTTCAAGCGCTGGCGGTCCATCAGGCCCAGGCTGGCGGGGCCTTCGGCGTCTTGCGGGGTCTTGGCCTTCCAGAAGCTGCTGCTGCTGGCGTCGATCTTGTTGATGACCGAGTCGTGCAGCTTGCGCACCGACACCACCTGGGCGCCGAGCGAGAGCGCACGCGACTGTTCGCCCGATTGTTCGAGCACCGAGAAGTCGCTGCCACGCACGTGGTTGCGCACCAGCACGTACTTGAGCGCGGGGCCGAAGCGGTCGAGCAGCTTCTTGAGCAGGTCGACCGAGTCTTTGCCGGTGTCCATCACGTGCCAGTAGTGGATGGACGAGCCCATCTCGTCGATCAGGTTGAGCACGCCGGAGTCGTCCATCCAGCGCACCAGGGGGTCGTGGGTCTGCGCGGCCAGGTCGACCAGGATGCGGCGCTGCGGCTGGTCGACGGTGGCTTCGACGATGGCGTCGAGCGCTTCGTAACGGTCGACCACCACCGGCGACGCATAACCCGCATAGAAGCGCATCAGCGCAGGGTGCGAGCGGTCGGTGTCGAAGCCGAGGAAGGGCAGCTGCTTGTCGATCATGTACTGCGCCAGCACGCGCGCCACCAGCGATTTGCCCACGCCGCCTTTTTCGCCGCCGATGAAATGGATGTTGCTCATCGAGATCCTCTCCTTGTTGGGTTCGCACAGCCCTCGCAAAGGGCAGTCCGCAGTATGACGGCAAGACACGTGCCGGCCCGCTTGGGCCAGATGGAGTCATTTGCTTGTCACGGGACTGTCATGCGCCTTTCATCAGCGCTTCCTAAGCTGCGGGCCACCTTCCCACAGTGAGAACCACGTGAACACAGCTCCCGAGCGCTCTACCGCAGACACCGACGACATCGACCACAACAACTCCGGCAATCAAACCTTCCGCACCGTGCTCGACGCACGCCTGAGCCGCCGCTCCATCCTGCGCGGCGGCGTGGGCACCGCCGCGACCGCCGTGCTGGGCAGCTGGGGCCTGGCTGCCTGCGGTGGTGGTGATGACACCCCTGCGCCTGCGCCCGGACCCGGGCCCATTGCACCAGTTGGCGGCTCCGCGCCCATCACCTCGCTCGGCTTCGCGGCCGTGGCCAAGAGCACGGCCGATACCGTGACCGTGCCGGTCGGCTACACCGCCGGCATCATCTACGCGCTGGGCGACCCGCTCACCGCGGCCACACCGGCCTTTGCCAACGACGGGACCGACACCGATTTCGACAACCGTGCCGGTGACCACCACGACGGCATGGAGTACTTCGGCCTGTCGGCCGATGGCACACGCGCCGACTACAACGGTTCAGAGCGTGGCCTGCTGGCGATGAACCACGAAGCCACGAGCAACAGGACCAACGATGTGCGCTCGTATTACCTGCACACCAATGGCGGAACGGTCAACCCACGTCCGGTCGGTGAGGCAGACAAAGAAGTCGCAGCGCACGGCCTCTCGGTCGTCGAAGTCCGCAAGACGGCCGGGGTGTGGGCTTATGTGCCCGGATCGGCCTACAACCGCCGCGTCACCCCGCTCACGCCGGTAGAGATCGCCGGCCCCGCGCGCGGCAACGCCCTGCTCGTCACCAAATACTCGACCGCCGGCACCACCACCCGCGGCACGCTCAACAACTGCGGTACGGGTTACACGCCCTGGGGCAGCTTCCTCACGGGCGAAGAGAACTGGGGCGGGTACTTCACCCGGGCAGCTGCAGACAACGCGGCGCGTGACGCCAAGAGCGTGGTCTCGCTCAACCGCTACGGCCGCGCCCAGGGCGCGGTGTCGCGCCACGGCTGGGAAACGGCCGGTGCTGACGACAAGTATGCGCGCTGGATCATCAGCAAGCTGGGCGCGAGTGCCGACGGCAGCGACGACTACCGCAATGAGTTGAACGGCTTCGGCTACATCGTCGAGATGGATGCCTACAACAGGACGGCGGCCATCAAGAAACGCACCGCGCTCGGCCGCTTCGCGCACGAGAGCGCCGCATTCAGCCGGCAGGTGGTGGGCAAGCCGCTGGCGGTCTATATGGGCGACGACTCGCGTGGTGAGTACATCTACAAGTTCGTCTCGACCGCGAACTGGGCTGCGGCCGATGCAAACCCCGCCAACCGCATCACCACCGGCGACAAATACCTCGATAGCGGCAAGCTCTACGTGGCCAAGTCCAATGCCGACGGCAGCGGCGAGTGGGTCGAGCTCAACATTGCCAACGCGGCGATCGCGGGCTACGCCACCTACACATTCGCCGACCAGGCCGACGTGCTGGTGAATGCCCGACTGGCTGCCGACGCCGTGGGCGCCACCAAGATGGACCGGCCGGAATGGTGTGCGGTGCACCCGACTACCGGCGAGATCTACTACACGCTCACCAACAACAGCAACCGCAAGCTCGAACCGAGTGGCTCGTCGCAAATGGGTCTCAACGGCGCCAACCCGCGTGCTTACGCCGACGGCTATGCCGGCGGTGCTGCAGGCGCGCCGGGCAACATCAACGGCACATCATCCGCATGGCTGAAACCGCCGGCGAGTCGGCTGCGACCACCTTCGCGTGGGACGTGTACCTGTTCGGTGCCCAGGCCGAAC
>NZ_JANOCG010000302.1:0-4619 GCF_031412075.1 Rhizobacter sp. | reverse complement strand
CGTCAACACCACCACCAAGCTGATGCTGATGTCGCCTGCGTTCGAGACGCTGCGCGCAAAGCTCGTGGGCTGGCGCACCGCCAACTTCACCTTCGCCAGCCAGCGTGCCATCGAGCGCCTCGGCGCCAGGCGCGATGGCGTGTTGCGCCACCATGCCCTGCGCCGCGACGGAACCGTGCGCGACACCGTGATGTACAGCCTCACCGTGGGTGAATGGCCCGAGGTGAAAGCCCAGCTGCTGTACCAACTCCACAAGCCGCGCTGAGCGGCTTTTTTTAACCCTGAACCACCATGGCACAACGCAAAATACTCACCGTTGACGACATCTGGGCGCTAGACCGCATCGGCGGCCTGGCGCTTTCACCCGACGGCTCGCAAGCCGTGTGCTCGGTCGCCCGCTACGCGATGGACGAGAACAAGGGCTTCACCAGCCTGTGGCTGCTCTCCACCTTTGGCGGCACACCGCGCCAGCTCACGCACTGCGGTGAAAAGGACGGCCAGGCCGCCTGGTCACCCACCGGTGAGCGCATTGCCTTCGTTGCCAAGCGCGAACAAGAAGGCAAGAAAGACGACAGCCCCCAGCTCTACGTGATTGCGCCCGACGGTGGCGAGGCGCAGCGCATCAGCCGCTTCGCGCCCGGCATCGAGGCCTTCAAGTGGTTCCCCGACGGCAAGCGCATCGCCTTCATCGCCTGGGTCTGGCCCGAGCTGAAGGGCACGACGGCGCAGACCAAGCGCCACAAGGAGTTCAAGGACCGCAAGGAAAGCGCCTACGTCACCAGCGAAACGCAGTACCGCTACTGGGACCACAACCTGCCGATGGGCCGTGTGCCTCACCTGCATGTGCTGGACGTGGCCACCGGCCGCATCCGCGACCTGTTCGAAGGAACCGCCTACGAGCTGTCGCGTTACGAGCACAGCGCCGACGCCTTCGACATCTCGCCCGACGGCAAACACATCGCCTTTGCGCACGACCCCAGCGAGCCCAAGAAGATCGACAACTGCAGCGCCATCGCCGAGATCAACGTGCGCACCGGCAAGGTCGAGGCCCTGGTGCAAGACAAGGCCTGGAATTGCGAGGCCCCGCGTTACAGCCCTGATGGCCAGCACATCGCTTTCGTCACTGCCCACCAAGGCAAGCGCCATACCCAGCACCACCAGCTGGCCGTGATGGAGCGCGGCGGCAAACACCGCGTGTTGAGCGCGCAGTGGGATCACGAGGTCAACACGCCGCTGCGCTGGGCCCCCGAGGGCGAGGCCGTGTACTTCACCGCCGAAGACCAGGGCCAGCGCCACCTTTACCGCTTCGAGCTGAAAGACGGCACGCCCCGCGAGGCGGTGATGGGCGGCTGGGTGCAGCAGTTCGACGTGGCGGGCGAGACCCTCGTCACCGCTGCCGACGCGATGGACCACCCGGTGCGTGTGCACGCCCACCACGGCAGTGACCCCGCGCTTCGGCTCGAGTCGTTCAACGACGACAAGCTGAAGGCCTTTCGCCTCGGCCACCATGAGTCGGTGCAGGTGAACGGCGCGCTGGGCGAGCCGGTGCAGATGTGGCTCGTCTACCCGCCCGACTTCGACCCGAAGAAAAAGTACCCGGTGATGCACAGCATCCACGGCGGCCCGCACGCTGCGGCGGGTGACACCTTCCACTACCGCTGGAACAACCATGTGTTCGCGGCGCAGGGATACGTGGTGGCCTGCGTGAACTACCACGGCTCCAGCGGCTTCGGCTACCCCTTTCTCGACAGCATCACCCACCGCTGGGGCGAGCTTGAGTTGCAAGACGTGGAGGCCGCTACCGACTGGCTGCTCAAGAAGCCCTGGGCCGACAAGGCCCGCGTGTTTGCCACCGGCGGCAGCTATGGCGGCTACATGGTCGCGTGGATGAACGGCCACGTGAAGCCCGGGCGTTACCAGGCTTATGTGTGCCATGCCGGTTGTTTCGACTGGATGGCCATGTTCAGCGACGACGCCTTCACCTGGCACGCCAAGGACCTGGGCGCCTGGTACTGGGACGACCTGCCCAAGATCCTCTCGCAAAGCCCGCACGCGTTTGCCAAACACATGAAAACGCCCACCCTGGTGGTGCACGGCGCGCTCGACTACCGCGTGCCCGACCAGCAAGGCCTCGCCTACTACAACACCCTCAAGGCACGAGGCGTCGATGCACGGCTGGTGTGGTTCCCGGACGAAAACCACTGGATCCTGAAGCCGCGCAACTCGCAGCTTTGGTACGGCGAGTTTTTCAGCTGGCTGAAGAAGCACGACCCGGGCTCAGGTAAGGCGAAGAAGAACAAGGCCTGATCGCACACGCGAAGCGCTGTGCCCATCAAGCAACGCCCGCGGAACCGGCTTTGCCGGGCCGCCAGGCGGTGCCCCATGGGGGCAGGAGCGAAGCGACTGGGGGGCTCTCGCTACATCGAAAGGCTGAAGGCCAGGCCGACGCGGCGGTCGACCCAGCCGGCTCCATCGGGCAAGTGGCGGGCCCCCATGTCGACAGCCAACCGACGCGGTACCAGCCACCAGCGGGCGCCCACACGGTGCGCCTCGGTGCCGGCTTCGGAGCCGGCCCATTCGGCAAACAAGACACCCATCTTGCTGGGCCGCCACACACTGCTGACGGTGGCGCGGGTGCGCGCGGCGCCGGCATGTTCCAGGCCGAGGTTGGTGTGCACCGAAAGGTTGTCGACCACACGCACCAGACCGCCGACCGACACCGCCGTGCGCTCGGAGCGCAGGCTGCTGTCGCCCATGCCACGGCGCAGGCCCGCCCAGTCGAACTTGAGCGCGCCCATCAGCGAGTCGGCACGCACCGCCATCAAGGAGCTGAACTCGGCCCGCAGCAGGCTGGGGCCGGCATCGGCGGGCTGGGCGCGCGGGGTTTCGAGCTTCCAGCGGGCGCTCTCCAGACGGCAGGCACCCGATTGCATCGCCACATGCTGCGTGGCCGACACATCGCCAAACGCGGCCACCGGGCAATCAGGCAAACCGCCGGCCCAGGCAGGCGCACCCAAGAGCAGAAGCGCAGCTCCCGCCCCGTGCCACCCGCGTTTGATTCGTGTTGCCATGCTGAGCGTGATGGTGCGAGCGCACGCACACGGTGTCATGACAATGAGGCGGTAATTTGGTGACCTATTTGGCTGTTCGGCACTGGCCGTGCGCCAAGCCTGCGAATCGAACGCTACTGGCCGAGTTCGAAGCGGTCGCGCCCGAGCGACTTGGCGCGGTACATCGCCGCGTCGGCGCGCTTGAGCAGCAGGTCCACTTCGTCGTGCGGGCCTCGCCAGGCGGCCACGCCGGTGCTCACCGTCAGGCGCAACACCTCGCCCTGCCAGGCCCAGGGGCGGCGCAACAAGGCATCACGCAGCCGCTCGGCAGCGCTCACGGCCTCGGAGGCCGAGGTGCCCGGCAACATGACGATGAACTCCTCACCGCCGAAGCGGCCCACCCGGTCGATGTCACGCATCACCGTGCGCAGGATCTGTGCGAGATGGCGCAGCGCTTCGTCACCCGCCGCGTGGCCGAAACGATCGTTGATGCCCTTGAAGTAGTCGGCATCGATCATGAGCACCGCAAACGGCCGGTTGGCGCGGGTGGCGCGGCGTGCTTCGTCGCGCAGCAGGTCGTCGAGCGCACGGCGGTTGAGCAGCTCGGTCAGGCTGTCGTGGCGCGACAAGCGGCTCAGCTCGGTCATCAGGCGCGCGCCCACCAGGGCCACCAGCGTCAGGTGAAACACCAGCGCGGTGACCAGGAACACCACCGCCGACCCCTTGTTCAGCGCGCTGTTGGCCGTGATCTCGGCCACCACCGTGCTCGGTGCGGCGATCGCCCGGCCGCTGCGCACCAGGAACACCGCCGCCCCCAGCACCAGCGGCACCGCGAGCACGTAGCCCCATCGCAGCTCCAGCTTGCGGTGGGCGTAGGTGTACACGTCCCAGGCGGTGGCCAGGCACAGCAGTCCCAGCAGGCCCGAAATCACCGCGATCCGCATGGCGCCGTGCTCCGCCGCCATGCCAAACCAGGCCACGACCATCACAACGGCGAGCATCGAGGCATACCACCAGAGCGGAGCCGGCTGGCCCACGAACAGGCGCACACCGCGCTGCATGAGCATCATGCCGGCCACCACGCAGACGTTGCCCAGCGCGCGTGCTTCTTCACTGAGCGTCTGGGAGGCCGAGACAAAGAGCACCAGCGAAGCGCCGGTCAGCACGGCGTAACCTGCCCACTGGATCACCGAGCGCCGATCCAGCCTGAGCGCCACGGCGCTCACCCCCCAGCCCAGTGCGAGCACCGCCTGCTGGCAAGCCACCATCAAAAAGGCGGTTTCGGTCGCTGACAGGGTGGGCATGAAGACGAAGGGGGTTGCAGAGGTAAAGAAGACCGGCCGGAGACAGCCAGACGGCGCCGATCCTTATAGCATCGGGGCTTTCAAACCTGTCGCATGGGTTTGCGCACATCCGCACGCCATGCCTCAAAATCCGGCCATGCTGATCGACTTCTTCTACACCCTGCGCGCCGCCAAGCTCAAAGTCTCGGTCAAGGAGTACCTGACCCTGCTCGAAGCCTTGAAAGAGGGCGTGATCGACGACGAGTCGGGCCCCACGGTCGACAAG
>NZ_JANOCG010000301.1:0-2704 GCF_031412075.1 Rhizobacter sp. | reverse complement strand
CCGCGAGTCGGCATTGGGTGCCGGCGCGAGCGAGGTCTACCTGATCGAAGAGCCCATGGCTGCGGCCATCGGCGCCGGCCTGCCGGTGTCTGAGGCCAGCGGCTCGATGGTGGTCGACATCGGCGGCGGCACCACCGAGGTCGGCGTGATCTCGCTGGGCGGCATGGTCTACAAGGGCTCGGTGCGTGTCGGTGGCGACAAGTTCGACGAGGCCATCATCAACTACATCCGCCGCAACTACGGCATGCTGATCGGCGAGCCCACCGCGGAGATGATCAAGAAGAACATCGGCTCGGCCTTCCCCGGCTCCGAGGTCAAAGAGATGGAAGTGAAAGGCCGCAACCTCAGCGAAGGGGTGCCGCGCAGCTTCACCATCAGCAGCAACGAGATCCTCGAAGCGCTGACCGACCCGCTCAACCAGATCGTCTCCAGCGTGAAAAACGCGCTCGAACAAACCCCCCCCGAGCTGGGTGCCGACATCGCGGAGCGCGGCATGATGCTGACTGGCGGCGGCGCCCTGCTGCGTGACCTCGATCGACTGCTGGCCGAAGAAACCGGTCTCCCGGTGCTGGTGGCCGAAGACCCGCTGACCTGCGTGGTGCGCGGTTGCGGCATGGCGCTTGAGCGCATGGAGCGACTCGGCTCCATCTTCACTTCAGAGTGAACGTGCACAACATCACAAAGCCGGCGCGTCGTGAACGTGGCCGGCTTTTTCAATTGAAACGCGGCTCCGCTTTTTAAGTCACATCGAACATGCCTCTGGGGACACTCGATCGCTCTCCACCGCCCTTCTTCCGACAAGGGCCGTCGGCGTTCACGCGCATGGTGTTTTTCTCGGCGCTGGCCTTGTTCTTGATGGTCGCCGACACCCGCTTCAAGGTGACGCAGCCGCTGCGTGCGGTGGTGGCCACCGTGCTCAACCCGGTGGAGCGGGTGCTGCGCACGCCGGTCGACGCCTGGGAGCTGGCCTCCGACTACCTGATGGGCCTGCAAGACGCACGCTCGGCCGAGAGCCAGGCGCGCCTGGAGTTGGCCAAACAGGCCGAGCGGGCGTCGCGCGTCGAGCAGCTGCTGCAGGAGAACACCCGCCTGCGTGCCCTGCTCGAGCTGCGTGGTGCGCTGAAGGTGCGCTCGTTGACCGCCGAAGTCCTGTACGACGCACCCGACCCTTACTCGCGCAAGGTCATCATCGACCGCGGCAACCGCGATGGCCTGGTGGTGGCTTCGCCGGTCATCAACGAAGTGGGTGTGCTGGGCCAGGTGACCCGCGTCTACCCCTACAGCGCTGAAGTGACCCTGCTCACCGACAAGGAAGCCGCCATCCCGGTGCTCAACGCCCGCACGCAGGCGCGCAGCGCGGCCTTTGGCAACTCGGCGGGTGCCGGCCTGGAGCTGCGTTTCATGGCCGGCAATGCCGACGTGCAAGTGGGCGACGTGCTGTCCACCTCGGGTGTCGACGGCATCTATCCCGCCGGGGTGCCCGTGGCCAAGGTGGTGAGCGTGGACCGCCGCGTGGACACCGGCTTCGCCCGCATTGCGCTCGCGCCGCTGGCCGAGCCCGACAGCGTGCGCCATGTGCTGGTGCTCGAACCCACGGGCATCCAGATGCCGCCGCGGCCCGAGCCCGAGCCTGAGGCCTTGGCGACCAAGCCGGCCAAAAAAGGAGCCCGCAGATGACGATGCGTCGCTCCGAAGGAGTCACCTCATGATGCCGCGTGGCTCCGACCAGCTCTTGCTGCCGGTGAACCCGCTGTTCATGTGGATCACCCTGTTGCTGGCCTTTGCCTTCAACCTGGTGCCGCTGGGGCGCACGGCCTACCTGCCCGACCTGCTGGCCCTGGTGCTGGTGTTCTGGAACGTGCACCAGCCGCGCCGTGTCGGCCTCGGCGCGGCCTTCGTGTTCGGCTTGATGATGGACGTGCACGACAGCGCCGTGCTGGGCCAGCACGCGCTCGCCTACACGCTGCTCAGCTTTTTTGCCATCACCATCCACCGCCGTTTGTTGTGGTTCGGCGTGTTGTCGCAGGCGCTGCAGATCCTGCCGCTGTTCGTGGCAGCGCACGCGGTGGCCATGCTCGTGCGCATGGCGGTGGGCGGCATGTTGCCGGGTTGGCAGCTGATGCTCGCGCCACTGGTCGAGAGCTTGCTGTGGCCGGTGGTGTCGCTCTTGTTGCTGGCCCCCCAGCGCCGCCCGCCCGACCCGGATCAGAATCGACCATTGTGATGTTGGCCCCCCAGTCGCTTCGCTCCTGCCCCCCAGGGGCGCCACCCAGAGGCCCGGCAAAGCCGGCTCCTCGGGTGTTGCTTGATGGATGGCTCGGCGGTGCCCGCCTTTTGTTGGGGAGCGGTGTGTGACAGAAATTCGCAACGTCGAACAGGAGCTGGGCCGGTTTCGCACCCGGCTGCTGGCGGCTGCGGTTTTCGTGCTGATCGCCTTCAGCCTGCTGGCGGCGCGGTTGGTGCTGTTGCAGGTGGTGCGCCACGACGAGCTGGCCACCCAGGCCGAGAACAACCGCATCGCGGTGGTGCCCATCGTGCCCAACCGCGGCCTGATCGTCGACCGCCATGGGGTCGTGCTGGCCAACAACTACTCGGCCTACACGCTGGAGATCATGCCCTCGAAGGTGGACGACCTCGACGCCACCATCAACGAGCTCGAAACCATCATCGAGGTCAACCCGCGCGACCGCCGCCGCTTCAAGCG
>NZ_JANOCG010000300.1:0-3273 GCF_031412075.1 Rhizobacter sp. | reverse complement strand
TTCCAGCGCATCAAGGCTTCGGCACCGGTGATCTGGCCGCTCGGGGCGTGGATCTTCGGCTGGTAGTGCAGCTCGAGCTCCTTGTTGGCGATGGCGCGGCGCAGGTCTTGCAGCAGCTCCACCTGTTCGCGCGCGCCGGCCACCATGCGTTCTTCAAAGAAGCAGAGCGCGCCGCCGCCGGTGCGTTTGGCATTGCGCATGGCCGCGGCCGCGTGGGCGATCAACTTGGCCGCCGTGCCGTGCTCGGGGTAGACCGCCACGCCGACCGAGCACGACATCGAGATCTCGTGGTCTTCGATGCGGCACAGCTCGTTCATGCCACTCAGCACGCGCTCGGCCATGTGGGCAGCGTCCTTCGCGGTGGGGTTGTTTTCGAGCAGCAGCAAGAACTCGTCGCCGCCGGCCCGCGCCACCATGTCGCGCGTGCTCGACATGGTCCGCAGGCGCCGCGCCACCTCGCGCAGCACGGCGTCGCCCGTGGCCTGGCCGAAAGATTCGTTGACGGCTTTCAGGCCATCGACGTTGATGAACAACAAGGCCAGCTTGTGCTGCTGGCGGTCGGCGCGGATGGCCGCGACTTGCAGGCCTTCTTCAAACATCGAGCGGTTGGGCAGCTCGGTCAGGCGGTCGGTCTGCGCCGCGCGTTTCACTTCGTCGCGGGTGCGTTTGAGCAGCCTGCGAAAGCGCGCTTCGAGCACCGAGCTCATCAGCAGCAGGGCCAGCAGTGCCGGCACCCCCAGCACAGCCAGCGCCGACAGGGTGGCGGCCCCTGTGCGGCCGACCGAGAGCGACTGGCTCAGCAGCGGCACGGAGGCGGCGTACAGCACCGTCGCGTTGCCGATGGCGACGGCGCCGCCCAGGCCCAGGGCCACGCCGGCCTGCCAGGCCAGGCCCAGCTGCGGCGCCCGGTGGCGCCGCACCGCGACGATCGACAAGGCCGCGCCCGCGCAGACACACGCCAGCGCCCACCCCACGGCGACGCGTGGCAGGTCCCAGTGGGGGCCCGGGGTCAGCTGCAGTGCCATCAAGCTCAGTGCGGGCACGGCGCACACACCGCTGCCCAGCACCAGGGCCGCCACCAGCACACGCACACTTCCCAGGTCAGGCCGCGCGCTGAGGTACACGCTCATCGCCGAGCTCAGCAACGCGAGCAGCAGCGAGCCCACGGCCATGGCGCTGTCATACCCCAGCCGGAGCGGCAGGGGGTCGCCCGCCATCAAAATGAAGTGCGCGGCCCAGGTGCCGGCCGCCAAGGCCAGCGCAGACGCAAGCAGCGAGCGCCAGGCGGTGAAACGGTGGCGCGACGACACGCCGCGCGCCAGATCGAGCGCGACATAGGCCGCAAACATGGCCATCACCGTGGAGGCGGCCCACAAATCAGCGCCCACCCTCCAATCGAGAAAAGCCTCTTGCATCAAACCCTCAGGGAAACGGTCGTTCGTTCTTTATCGGCCGCGGAAGCCCTGGCTTGAGCGCCGCGTCCAAACGTGACGGAAGTCGCGTCAGTGCAAAAAGCCGATGTCGCGTCGGCGACGCACCTCGGGCTTGACCCGGTGCTCGGCTTCGAGCTGCGATAAAAACTCGTCGGGCGCGAACGCTTCGCCCAGCACGTCGACCTGGCGCTTGACCGAAGCAAAGTCGCCGGGGGCGAGCGCGTCCAGCCGGTGCAACCGGTCGGCCTGCTCGGCGCTCAGCAGTGCGCCGTCTCCGCCGAGCGCTTCGGCCACGAACATGCGCTCGCGCTGTACGGCGTTGAGCGGCATGATGCGGATCTTGAAGGTGAAGCGGCGCAGCGCCGCTTCGTCCAGGTCTTCAAACAGGTTGGTGGTGCAGATGAACACGCCCGAGAAGCGTTCCATGCCCTGCAGCATCTCGTTGACCTCGCTCACCTCGTAGTTGCGCTCGGCCATGCGCCGGCTGCGCAAGAAGCTGTCGGCCTCGTCGAGCAGCAACACGGCCTGCTCGGTCTGCGCCTCGTCGAACATGCGCGCCATGTTGGTCTCGGTTTCGCCGACGTATTTGCTCATCAGGTCGGAGGCCTGGCGAATCATCAGCGGGCGCTGCAGCTGTTGCGCAATGTGTTCGGCCAGCGCCGTCTTGCCGGTGCCCGGCGGGCCGTGAAAACACAGCGTGCCGTAGCCCTTGCGGCGCAAGGCTTCGATGATCTTCACCAGCTCGAAGCGCGATTCGGTGTGCACCAGGCTCAGGTCGTAGCTCGTTACCACGCGCCGGGCGCCGCGCTCGGTGCTGGTGCTGCCGAGTGCCTTGTCGGCGTTGCCGAGCTGGCGCTCGATCAGCGACTCCATGGTGGTGGCGTGGCTCTCATCGATCGCGAGCTTGGCGAACTTGACCGCGGTGCGCACCTGCGCTGGCGTCAGGCCCCTGCGTTCGGCGAGTTGCGCGGCAAAACCGGCTGACACCGCCACGCCATCGAGCGCCTTGGTGACCAGCGCCTCGCGCGCGCCCGGCGGCGGGCTCTTCAGCTCGAGGTGGTACTGGAAGCGGCGGCGAAACGCCGGGTCGATCTGCTCGATGCGGTTGGTGACCCAGATCACCGGCACCGGGTTGGTCTCCAGGATCTGGTTGACCCACGCCTTGCCGCTCACGCTGCCCGAGAGGGCGCCGTCTCCGGTGTCGAGCCGCGCCATCAATTGCGCCGCGTCGGTGGAGATCGGCGGGAACACGTCTTCGACCTCGTCGAACAGCAGCGCCACCTGCGGGCTGCCTTTCAAGAACACCTGGCTGATCTGCAGCGAGCGGTAGCGGTCGCGGCCGCTCAAGCTGTTGCCATCGCGGTCGGCGTATTCCACTTCGTAAAGTTCGAGCCCGGCCGATTGCGCGGCCACCTTGGCCAGCTCGGTCTTGCCGGTGCCGGGCGGGCCGTAGAGCAGCACGTTGACACCCGGCTCCTTGCGCGACACCGCGTTGCGCAAGAGCGAGGTCAGCATCTGCTGGTCGTCGCCGACAAAGTGAAAGTCGCTCGGCGTGAGCTCGCTGTGCGTGGCGGGGCGGGTGAACACCGCCATCAAATCCGACGGACCTTCGTAGTGGCGCATCAGCACCGGCGGCAGCTGCTCGCTGACCTTCATCAGGTCGGCCAGGTCGGTGATGTTGTGTTCGGAGATCAGGTTCTCGACCATGCCGGTGCGTTCCAGCCGCGAGCCGGCACGCAGCGCTTCGGCCACGTCTTGTTCGTTGACACCGGCCACCGCCGCGATGGCGGCGTAAGCCTCTTGGGCGTTCGACACCTTGAATTCGACCAGCAGGCCGCGC
>NZ_JANOCG010000299.1:0-5160 GCF_031412075.1 Rhizobacter sp. | reverse complement strand
GCCACTGTCACTGCTGGTGCCGCTGCCGCAACCCACGAGCAAGATGCTCGCCGCTGCCGACATGCACGCCAGCGCACACATTCTTGTCAGGACTTTTTTCATATTCGCCTCCATACGAGTCCGATCAATCACAAACGACATGCCGGTCATTGATGACGCGGCTGTGAGGCCCCGCTCAACAAGCCAGACGAGTAGTGCAAGACACCGGACGCATCTACCACCACCGCATCAACACCGGGCAAGGACTCGACGAGCCGCATGCCCTTGTCCAACCCCATCACAAACAGACACTTCGACAGACCCTCGGTGGTCAGCCCGTCATCCGCGAGGATGGTCACGCTGCGCACCGCGCTCGGCGAGTGGCCGGTCTTGGGGTCGATCAGGTGGTGAAAACGAACGCCGCCTTCTTCGAAGAAGCGCTCGTAGTCACCTGAAGTTGAAATCGCCACGTCTTCCAGGGGCAGCACCGCCACCACCTCGCCGGCACGGCGCGGGTCGCGGATGCCGATGGTCCAGGGCCGGCCACCGCGGTCGCCCATCACATGGCTGTCGCCGCCGGCCGCGACCGTCGCGTTGACGATGCCGTGGCGCTTCAGGATGGCCACGCTGTTATCGACCGCGTGGCCCTTGGCAAAACCGCCGAGGTCGATGCGCACGCCTTCACGCGCAAAACGCAGCGTGCGCGCCTTGCGATCAAGAACGAGGTGGCGGTAGCCGACCGTGGCGCGTGCGCGCTCCAGGGCTTCGTCGCTGGGCCTGATGCCCAGGCGGTAGTCGAAGAGCTGGCCGATGCCGGCAAAAGTGATGTCGAACGCGCCGTCGGACAACTCGGAGAACTCGATCGCACGAGCGATCAGCCGCGTCATTTCGTCGCTCAAAGGCACTGGGCGGCGGGCGGCTTCACGGTTGATCACCGACAGCTCGGAGTCGTGCTTGTGCGGGCTCATCGTGCGGTCGATGCGGTGCATCTCCGCCATCACCGCGTCGATGGCGGCCTCGCCAGCGGCCCGGCTGTCGCTCCAGAGCTCGACGCGAATCGCCGTGCCCATGATCGCCTCTTCGCGGCTGAGCCACTCTCCCTGCGCCGACGCGCGCCCCATCACACGGTCGAGTTCGACCGCGCGGGGGATGGGTTGGGTGGCGCCGAACAGCATGGCTACTCCAAGCTCTCCGACTGTTCACGATGAAGGTTCAACACAGGCTCCGTTCGTCTTTTTGGAAGGCCTTCAAACGCTGCGCGCAATTCGGGCCCTGCTTGTTCCGGCCGGATCATCAGGCCTCACAACCCAAAAAATAACGTCAATAGTTGGCAAACGGCGACGACCTTACATACGGTCGCAGAAGATACGGAGGCCGCTGTTCGAGTAAGCAGGCGGGTGCTACAAGTACGGAACTCGCAAGCCGTCCAAGGGACATACGGGGTGCGCAGATAATCTGGCGGTTGATGACCCGCCTGCCGATCGTCTTGCCCACAGCTTCACGAAATAACGCGAGCCCCCGCTCACATGCCTTGCACTGCCCTGCCCGGCCACCCCCAGGCCCCTGCACACCCGGTTCAACTCTTTCACTCGCCGCACCCGGCGAGGCCGTTGCCATGAAGCCACGCCATAAACGCATCGCCATCATCGTGGGGGCGCTGGCCGGCCTCGGCGTTGCCGTGGGCCTGGTGCTCAACGCCTTGCAAAGCAACGTCGCCTTCTTCTTCACACCCACCCAGGTGATCGGTGGCGAGGCGCCCAAGAACAAAGCCTTCCGTGTGGGCGGCATGGTGCGTGAAGGCAGCATCAAGCGCGACCAGATGACGGTGCACTTCGTCATCACCGACACCTCCAAGGAAGTGCCGGTCAGCTACACCGGCATCCTCCCCGACCTCTTCAAAGAAGGCAAAGGTGCGGTGGTGCAAGGCAAGCTGGGCACCAACGGCGAATTTCTCGCCACCGAGGTGCTGGCCAAGCACGACGAGAACTACATGCCGCCCGAGGCGCAACACGCGATGGACCAAGCCAAGAAGGCCGGGAGCACCCTGAAATGACACCTGAACTCGGCCACCTCGCCCTCATCCTCGCCCTGTTGGTTTCCATCACCCAGGGCGTTTTGCCGTTGATCGGCGCGCACCGCGGCCACGCCGGCTGGATCGCCCTGGCCCGCCCGGCCGCGCAGACCCAGTTCGTGCTGGTGGCCTTTGCCTTCGGTTGCCTGATGCAGGCCTTCCTGGCCAACGACTTCTCGGTGGCCTACGTCACCAACCACTCCAACTCCAAGATGCCGACGGCCTTGCGCGCCGCCGCCGTCTGGGGCGGGCACGAAGGCTCGCTGCTCTTGTGGCTGTTGATGCTGACCGGCTGGGCGTTCGCCGTCAGCCTGTTCTCACGCCAGCTGCCGCAGGCCATGGTGGCGCGGGTGCTGGCGGTGCTGGGCCTGGTGGGCACGGGCTTCCTGCTCTTCATGCTGCTCACCTCCAACCCCTTCGAACGCATGTTGCCCGCCGCCCCCGATGGCCGCGACCTCAACCCGCTGCTGCAAGACCCGGGGCTCATCATTCACCCACCCATGCTCTACATGGGCTACGTGGGCTTCTCGGTGGCGTTTGCCTTCGCCATCGCCGCGCTGCTGGCCGGCCGGCTCGACGCCGCCTGGGCCCGCTGGTCGCGCCCCTGGACCAACGCAGCCTGGGTCTTCCTCACCATCGGCATCGCGCTCGGCTCCTACTGGGCGTATTACGAGCTGGGCTGGGGTGGCTGGTGGTTCTGGGACCCGGTCGAAAACGCCTCCTTCATGCCCTGGCTGGTGGGCACGGCGCTGATCCACTCATTGGCCGTCACTGAGAAGCGCGGCAGCTTCAAGAACTGGACGGTGCTGTTGGCGATTGCCGCGTTCTCGCTCTCGCTGCTGGGCACCTTCCTCGTGCGCTCGGGCGTGCTGACCTCGGTGCACGCCTTTGCCACCGACCCCGAGCGCGGCATCTTCATCCTCTTCTTCCTGGTGGTGGTGATCGGCGGCTCGCTCGTGCTCTTTGCCTGGCGCGCACCCAAGGTCAGCATGGGTGGCGCATTCGCCCTCTTCTCGCGCGAGACGCTGCTGCTGGTCAACAACGTGCTGCTGGTGGTGGCCTGCGGCTCGGTGTTGCTGGGCACGCTCTACCCGCTGCTGATCGACGCGCTCGGCATGGGCAAGCTCTCGGTCGGGCCGCCTTATTTCAATGCGGTGTTCGTGCCGATCATGGTGCCGCTGCTGTTCTTGATGGCGGTCGGCCCGCTGGCTCGCTGGAAGCACGCCGACGCGCGCGACATGGCGCAGCGCCTGCGCCTCGCCGCCGTGATCGCCGTCTTGGCCGGCATCGGCCTGCCTTTCCTGGCGGGCGCCTGGAGTCCGCTGGTCGCGATGGGCCTGCTGCTGGCGGTGTGGATCATCGCGAGCAGCGCCTTCCAGATCCGCGAGCGCATCAAGTCGGGCTGGCCGCCACGCTCCTATTGGGGCATGCACCTGGCCCACGTGGGCATGGCGGTGTTTGTCATCGGCGTCACTCTGGTCAAGGGTTACGAGGTCGAGAAAGACGTGCGCATGGCCATCGGCGACAGCGTCGAGATGGGCGGCTACACGGTGCGCCTGCGCAGCGTGCAGCAGGTGCCCGGCCCCAATTACATCGCCCAGCGCGGTGACATCGAGCTCTTGAAGGACGGCCAATTGCTGCGCGAAATGCACCCCGAGAAGCGCAATTACTTCTCGTCGCAAATGCCCATGACCGAAACCGCGATCGACACCGGCCTCACCCGCGACCTCTACGTCTCGCTCGGCGAGCCGCTCGACCCGCAGGGCTCGGCCTGGAGCGTGCGTGTCTATTACAAGCCCTTCATCACCTGGATCTGGGGAGGCTGCCTGCTGATGGCGCTGGGCGGCGGGCTCGCCGCGGCCGACCGCCGCTACCGCCTGAAGAAAACGCAGGGTGCCGTCACGCAGGGGGCTGCGGCATGAAATGGTTCCTGATCCCGTTGGCGCTCTTTGTGGTGCTGGCGGTCTTTCTGGGCCTGGGCCTCAGCCGCGACCCGCGCGAAGTGCCCTCACCCCTGGTGGGCAAGGCCGCGCCGGCCTTCTCTCTGCCGCAGCTCGACTCCGAAGCACCCTTCAGCCCCAAAGACATGGCCGGCAAAGTGTGGCTGTTCAATGTGTGGGCGTCGTGGTGCGTGTCGTGCCGGCAAGAGCACCCGATCCTGGTCGACTTTGCCAAGACCCGCCTCGCGCCCCTGATCGGGCTCGACTACAAGGACAAGCGCGACGAAGCCCGCGCCTGGCTCAAGCGCTTCGGCGACCCCTACGATTTCTCGGTGGTCGACGCCGACGGACGCGTGGGCATCGACTACGGCGTCTACGGCGTGCCCGAAACCTACGTGATCGACAAGGCCGGCACCATCCGGTTCAAGCAGATCGGCCCAGTGACCGCCGAGGTGATGCAAAACAAGATCGTGCCCCTGATCAAAGAGCTGCAGAAATGAAGATCCTCTGGGCCTCGATGCTGGTTCTGGCCACATTCACTGCACAAGCCAACCAAGCCACCCCGCTCGCAGAAGACCCGGTGCTCGAACAACGGCTGGTGCTCATTGCCGAAGAGCTTCGCTGCCTCGTGTGCCAGAACGAATCGCTCGCCGGTTCACGCGCCGACCTGGCACTCGACCTCAAGCGCGAGATTCGCCAGCTCATCAAACAAGGCAAGACCGACCAGGAGGTGCGCGACTTTATGGTCACGCGCTATGGCGACTACGTGCTCTACCGCCCGCCCGTCAAACCCACCACCTGGCTCTTGTGGGGTGGGCCGTTCGTGCTGTTGATCGCCGGGCTGGCTGGCCTGATCGTGTTCTTGCGCCAGCGCCGGCCCACAGACGCGGCGCTGTCGCCCGAAGACCAACGCCGGGCTGATGCCCTGCTCAAGGGAGATTCGTGATGGGTGGTTTTGTGTTGGCTGCGGCGGTGCTCGTCGCAGTCACCCTGTTGTTGTTGTTGCGCCCGTGGCGGCGTGCCCCGGCAGTCGACGTGGCGAGCACGCCCGAGGTCAACGCCGGTGTCTACCGCGATCAGCTGCAGGAACTCGACCGAGATCTGGCCGCCGGCACCCTCTCTGCGGAAGACCTCGCCCTGGCCCGCGCCGAGTTGCAGCGGCGCCTGCTC
>NZ_JANOCG010000298.1:0-2038 GCF_031412075.1 Rhizobacter sp. | reverse complement strand
CGCTGGCTCAAGGCCGAGGGTGGCTTGACCGCGATCGCCGAGCGCAACCGTGCCAAGGCGGCCCTGTTGTACGACCACCTCGATGCCAGCCGCTTCTACACCAGCCCGGTGCAGCGCGACAGTCGCTCGCTGATGAACGTGCCGTTCAAGCTGCGCAACGAGGCGCTCGACACCGCCTTCCTCAAAGGCGCCGAGGCCTCGGGGCTGCTGCAACTGAAGGGGCACCGCTCGGTGGGCGGCATGCGCGCTTCCATCTACAACGCGATGCCGATCGAAGGTGTGCAGGCGCTGGTGACGTACATGAAGGCCTTCGAGGCCGCCCATGGCTGATGTTGCCCCCCCCCGAAGCGGATTCGCCGCTCCCCCACAGGGGGGCGCCGCTGGCGGCCTGGCGGAGCCAGATCCGCGGCGGCCGCTTGAAAGGTTCCGCGTTCGGGTGCTGAACTCTGTCTCGGCCAACGGGCTCAAGCAACTGCCTGCCGAGCGCTACGAGACCGGCAAGGACTTGACCGAGCCGGACGCGCTGCTGCTGCGGTCGGCCGACCTGCACGGCGTCGAGATTCCCACCAGCGTGCGCGCCATCGCGCGCGCCGGGGCCGGCACCAACAACATTCCCGTTGCCGCGATGAGCGCCCGCGGCGTGCCGGTGTTCAACGCGCCCGGCGCGAATGCCAACGCGGTGAAGGAACTGGTGCTGGCCGGCATGCTGATGGCCGCGCGCAACCTGCCTGGCGCACTGCGCTTCGTCGCCACGCTCGACCCGAAAGCCGAAGACCTCGAGCAGCGGGTCGAGGACGGCAAGAAGCATTTCGCCGGCTTCGAGCTGGTGGGCCACACCCTGGGCATCGTCGGCCTGGGCAAGATCGGCTGCCTGGTGGCCGATGCAGCCATCAAGCTCGGCATGAACGTGCTCGGGTACGACCCCGACATCACGGTCGACGCGGCCTGGAGCCTGCCGGCCCAGGTCAAGCGCGCGGCGAGCGTGGCCGAGGTGCTGAAGCAGGCGCACTTCGTGACGCTGCATGTGCCCCTGGTCGCTGCCACCCAGCACCTGCTGAATGCCGACAACCTGGGCACGCTGCGCACCGGCGCCGTGCTGCTCAACTTCTCGCGCGAGGGCGTGGTCGACGACCGCGCGGTGCTGGCCAGCCTGGCCCAGCGCCACCTCGGCATGTACGTCTGCGACTTCCCGAGCGCCGCACTGCACGGCCAGGAACGTGTGATCGCCCTGCCTCACCTGGGAGCCTCGACGCGCGAGGCCGAAGAGAACTGCGCGGTGATGGTGGCGCAGCAGCTGCGTGACTACCTCGAGCACGGCAACATCGCCAATGCCGTCAACTTCCCGGCCGTGCAGATGGCGCGCGAGTCGAAGTTCCGCATCGGCATCGCCAATGCCAACGTGCCCAACATGCTGGGCCAGATCTCGACCACCATGGCCCACGCGGGCCTGAACATCCACAACATGGTCAACAAGAGCCGCGGCGAGATGGCCTACACCCTGGTCGACGTCGACAGCCCGGTGCTGCCGGCGGTGCTCGAGCGCCTGCGGGCCATCGATGGCGTGCTGTCGGTGCGCTGCCTGCCGCTGGTGTAGAACGCAAAAAGTACGTAAAATTCATACATACTTCTCAAGGCCTACGCCAGCGGCAGGTACCGCACCGACAGCACGCCCTCGATCGCCGCCAACTTGTCCAGCACCGCCGGCTGCACCGCGCTGTCGACATCGACCAAGGTGTAGGCCATCTCGCCGCGGCTCTTGTTGACGATGTTGTGGATGTTCAGGCCCGCGTGGGCCATGGTGGTCGAGATCTGGCCCAGCATGTTGGGCACGTTGGCGTTGGCGATCGCGATGCGGAAGTTGGATTCGCGCGCCATGTTCACGGCTGGGAAGTTCACCGCGTTGCCCACGTTGCCGTGCTCGAGGAAGTCGCGTAGCTGATCGACCACCATCAGCGCGCAGTTCTCCTCCGCCTCCTCGGTGGAAGCGCCCAGGTGCGGGAGCGCGAGCACCCCGGCGTTGCCCTGCAGCTTCCCGCTG
>NZ_JANOCG010000297.1:0-18773 GCF_031412075.1 Rhizobacter sp. | reverse complement strand
CCAGATCATCAAGAAACTGGCAGCCGGCGGCTTTGGCGTGGTCTATCTGGCCGAAGATTCTGACCGTCACCTCGTGGCGGTGAAGGAATACCTCCCGTCTTCACTGGCCGAGCGGGCCCCGGGCGAGTTGATGCCCCGCGTCAAGCCCGAGAAGCAGCCGCTGTACCGCCTGGGCCTGAAGAGCTTCTTCGAAGAAGGCCGCAACCTCGCGCAGATCTCTCACCCGAGCGTGGTCTCGGTGCTGAATTTCTTCCGCGAGAACGACACCGTCTACATGGTGATGAACTACCTGCAGGGTGACACCTTGCAAGATTTCATCGTCACCGCACGCGATCTGAAGCGCGACAAGGTCTTCCGGGAATCGACCATCCGCAGTCTGTTCGACGAAATCCTGCGCGGCTTGCGCATCGTGCACCAGCACAAGATGCTCCACCTGGACATCAAGCCGGCCAACATCTTCATCACCAACGAAAACAAGGCGGTCTTGCTCGACTTCGGCGCTGCGCGCGAAGTGCTGAGCAAGGAAGGCAACTTCATCCGCCCGATGTACACGCCTGGCTTCGCTGCGCCCGAGATGTACCGCAGAGACGGCACCCTGGGCCCGTGGACCGACATCTATGCCGTGGGCGCCTGCATCTACGCCTGCATGCAGGGCTACCCGCCCAATGACGCGCCGCAGCGCATCGAGAAGGATCGCCTGGCGCTGAGCCTCTCGCGGCTGCGCAACGTGTACTCGGACAACCTGATCGAAGTCACCGAGTGGTGCATGTCGCTCGACCCGCTGTCGCGCACGCATAGCGTGTTTTCGCTGCAAAAAGAACTGGCGCGCGAGACCGAGCGTCGTTACACCAAACTCAGTTTCAGCGAGCGGCTGAAGCTGCAGCTTGAAAACCTGACTACCGGCGCCAAGGCGTGAGCACCATGCGATTCACGGTCTACCAAGTCAGCCGCAAGGGCGGTCGCGAAAAGAACGAAGACCGCATGGGCTATTGCTACACGCGCGATTCGGGCCTGTTTGCTTTGGCCGACGGCATGGGTGGTCACCCTGAAGGCGAGGTGGCCTCGCAGCTCGCGCTGCAAACCCTGGCAGCGATGTTCCAGCGTGACGCCAAGCCCACGCTGAAGGAGCCGATGCGCTTCTTGCACGAAGCCATCATTGCCGGTCACCACCAGTTGCTGCGGTATGCCACGCAGAAGGCGCTGATCGACACCCCACGCACCACCGTCGTGGCCTGCGTGCTGCAAGGCAACAACGCGTATTGGGCGCACTGCGGCGATTCGCGGTTGTACCTCGTGCGTGGCGAGAAGCTGGTGGCCCGCACGCGCGACCACTCGTACTCCGAGCTGCAAGAAACCATGAGCCACGTCGTGCCCATGGGCGAGCGCTTCAACCGCAACGTGCTCTTCACCTGCCTGGGCAGCCCCGGCAAGCCAGTGGTCGACACCGTGGGCCCGCTGGTGTTGCAAAGCGGCGACCGTTTGCTGCTGTGCTCCGACGGCCTATGGGGCACGGTGACCGACGCCGAAATCACCGAGCAGCTGGGCAAGAACACGATTGCCGATGCGGTGCCCGAGCTCGTGGAGCAAGCGCTGCGCAATGGCGGCGCCAAGAGCGACAACGTCTCGGTGCTGGCGGTGGAGTGGGAGTCGGCGGAAGACGGTGACAGCCAGAGTGCCATTTCCACCCAGACGCTGGGCGAAGAAGTGTTTGCGTCCACCATCCAGGCGAGCGTGCTCGGACAAGAGCCGCCCGACGAGCTGGACGAAGCGGAGATCGAACGCTCGATCCGCGAGATCAACGAGGCCATTCGGCGCTCGTCCCAAAAGAAATCCTGAAAGGTTCTGTCATGAGTTTCATTCGCACGCAGGCTCGTGCGGCGGACGCATTGCGCCCCGTCACCATCACCCGCCAGTACACCAAGTACGCCGAAGGCTCGGTGTTGATCGCGTTTGGCGAGACCAAGGTGTTGTGCACCGCTTCCGTCGAAGAGAAGGTGCCTCCGCACAAGCGCGGCAGTGGCGAAGGTTGGGTCACGGCCGAGTACGGCATGTTGCCGCGCGCCACCCACACCCGTGGTGACCGTGAGGCGGCGCGAGGCAAGCAGAGCGGGCGCACGCAGGAGATCCAGCGCCTGATCGGCCGCTCGCTGCGTTGTGTGTTCGATCTGAAGAAGCTTGGCGAGCGCACCATTCACCTCGATTGCGACGTGATCCAGGCCGACGGCGGCACCCGCACGGCGGCCATCACCGGCGCCTACGTGGCCGCGCACGACGCGGTGACCTGGCTGCAAAGCCAGGGCAAGCTGACCGAGTCTCCGCTGCGCGATGCGGTGGCCGCCATTTCGGTGGGCATCGTCGACGGCACGCCGCTGCTCGATCTCGAATACACCGAAGACTCGTCTTGCGACACCGACATGAACGTGGTGATGACCGGCTCGGGCGGCTTCGTCGAAGTGCAAGGCACGGCCGAGGGGGCTGCGTTTTCGCGCGCCGAGATGGACAAGCTGCTGGCTCTCGCCGACAAGGGCATCCGGGAGCTGGCGGCGGCGCAACGCGCGGCGCTGAAAGCCTGAGCATGCGCCTGGTGCTGGCGTCCAACAACGCCAAGAAGCTGGGCGAGCTTCAGGCGCTGTTTTCTCCACTGAATTTACAGTTGGTGACCCAGGGCAGCCTGGGCATTGCCGAGGCCGAAGAGCCTCACATCACGTTTGTTGAAAACGCGCTGGCCAAGGCGCGGCATGCGGCGCAGCACGCCAACGCAGCAGCCATCGCTGACGACTCCGGCCTGTGTGTCGATGCACTCGGCGGCTCGCCCGGCGTGCTGTCGGCACGCTATGCCGCGCTGTTCGGCCGCCCCAAGAGCGATGCCGAAAACAACGGTGTGCTGCTGGAGAAGCTGGCTTCGCACGACGATCGCCGGGCACGCTTCGTCAGCGCCTTGGTCGCCGTGCGCTCTGCCGACGACCCGGAGCCGCTGATCGCCTTCGGCCGCTGGGAGGGCGAGGTGCTGCGCGAGGCACGCGGTGCGGGTGGCTTTGGCTATGACCCGCTGCTGTTCATCCCCTCGCTTGGCCAGGCGGTGGCGGAGCTGAGTGCTGAGGCCAAGAACATCCACAGCCACCGCGCCATCGCATCGCAGCAGATGCTGGCACTGATGCGCGAGGTCTGGCGCCTTGGCTGAGATCCCGATTTCGCCGGCAGCGGGTGTGGAGCCCACCGCCGACCTGCTGGCGCGGTACATGCGCCCGGGGGTGCTTCGTCTCAGCGCGATGCCGCCGCTCGCTCTCTACGTGCACCTGCCCTGGTGCTTGAAGAAGTGCCCCTACTGCGATTTCAACTCGCATGAGCAAAAGGGCGCTGTGCCCGAAGCCCGCTACCTCGACGCCCTGCGTGCCGACCTCGAGGCCGCGCTGCCCTTCATCTGGGGCCGCCGCGTGCACAGCATCTTCATCGGCGGTGGCACACCCAGCCTCTTTTCGCCGCCGAGCATCGACCAGCTGATCACCGACATCCGAGCCCGCCTGCCCCTGGAGCCCGGCTGCGAGATCACGCTCGAAGCGAACCCCGGCACCTTCGAGCGCGATCGTTTTCGCGGCTACCGCGCAGCCGGTGTCACCCGCCTGTCGATCGGCGTGCAAAGTTTCAATGACGAAAAACTGCAAGCCATCGGACGCGTGCACGACGCCGCGCAGGCAAGGGCGGCGGTGGAAGAAGCTCGCGAGGCCTTCGACACCTTCAACATCGACCTGATGTACGCGCTGCCGGGCCAGACACCGGACGAGCTCAAGGCCGACCTTCAGCAAGCCCTGGCCTTCAAACCACCGCACCTGTCGATTTACCACCTGACCATCGAGGCCAACACCTTCTTCGCCAAGCACCCGCCGCAGGTGCCCGACGACGACACGGCCTTCGACATGCTGGACATCATCACCGAGCAAGCGGCAGCCAGCGGCCTGGATCGCTACGAGGTGTCGGCCTTCGCCCGCACCGGCCACCGCTGTGTGCACAACCTCAACTACTGGCAGTTTGGCGACTACCTCGGCATCGGCGCCGGCGCCCACAGCAAGCTGAGTTTTCCGCACCGTGTGGTGCGCCAGACGCGTTACCGCGACCCTGCGAGGTACATGGATCAGGCACTGATAGGTGCCGCGATCACGCAAGACGAAGAGGTGCCACGCGACCAACTGCCCTTCGAGTTCATGCTCAACGTGCTGCGGCTGAAAGAAGGTTTCGAGCTCGCCCGCTTCACCGAACGCACGGGCCTGCCGCTGACGGCGCTGCGCAAGGCGCTCGATGAGGCCGAGGCCAAAGGCTGGCTCACGCGCGACCTGCAGTGGGCCCGACCCACCGAACGCGGCTTCGACTTTCTCAGCGACTTGCAGGCTTTGTTTTTGCCCTGACTTTTTTCGCGGGAGGTGGGTGCAGGGCCAGCATCGACAGCTCCAGCTCTTCTCGCAACCAGAGCCGCAAGGCATTCACCGGCGCCCAGTCGCGCAGCGCCCTGGGGTAGACCAAGTGGTAGGCGTAGGCCGCCTCGAACTCGATGGTCAGCGGCGACAACTGCACCAGCCGCCCCGACGAGAGGGCGTCGGCCGCCAGCAACTCGCGAGACACCGCCAGCCCGAGGTTCTGCTCGGCGGCTTGCAGCATCAGGCCGGCGTCGTTGAAGCTGGCCACCGGGGTCACGCGGGTGCGCAAGCCTGCGGCGGCGAACCAGGCTTCCCACACGTCGCTGTCGCCGAGCAAGGGTTCGCGCGCCAGCACATCAGGAGATGCACCCCGCAGCCGCTGGGCAGCCATGGCGGAGCCCACCACGACAAACGGCATCGGCTTGTCGAACAGGCGCTCGGCCGTGAGGCCTGGCCACGGGCCGATGCCTTGCCGAAGCGCGGCATGAAACCCTTCGCGCTGCAGGTCGACGAGCTGGGGTGTGGCGTCGATCTCGAGCGCAAGCTCAGGGTGTTGCTCGCGCCAGCGCCCCATGCGCGGCAGCAGCCAGCGGTTGGCGAACGAGGGCAGCATGGTCACGCGCAAGCGCTGCGCAGCGCCACTGGCCGCCGCGGCTGCGGCTTGCACCCCTTCATCCAACTGGGCGAGAGCCGGCTCCACGCTGCGCAGAAAGGCCTGGCCGGCGGCGTTCAGCACCACACGGCGGCCGCGCCGGTCGAACAGGGTGAAGCCGAGCTGCTCTTCCAAACCACGAATCTGCTGGCTCACCGCGCTGTGGGTGAGGTGCAGCGTTTCGGCGGCGGCGCGCAGGTTTTGTGACTTCGCGACGGCACGAAACGCGGGCAGAGTCTGCAGGGGGAGGCGGGCCATGCTGGTAAGCATAGCTTACCGATACGGGCAGAACATTGCGCTTCCCCAGGGTGGATTGGCCTTCTATGCTTACCAGCACGCCATCGAACCCACCGGACCCGCCACCATGAACAGCTCCATCTGCACCCCTGTCACACCCTTGCCGACCCACCCGGTCGCCCAGCTTTGGCATGCAATTGCCTCGCGTTGGGCCGCCCACCTGGCGGCGGCGCGCAAAGCGCAGGAGTTCGATTTTGTGGAGGACCTGAGCGTCGAGACGCTGCGCGACATCGGCGCGCCCGATCGGTTGATTTCGCAGGCCACCGTGCGGCGTGAATCGCAGCAGCATCGCCTGTTGGCGATGCGCCAGTGGCGCGACGGCTGAAGCCGCTTACACCCGGTTGGTCGACAGACCCGAGGTGCTGCGCAGCCGCTCGATGAGCTTGGGCGCAATCTGCGTCAGCGGCAGCACTTCATGCGCGGCGCCAGCGTTGATGGCCTCGCGCGGCATGCCAAACACCACGCAGCTGGCTTCGTCTTGCACGTAGTTGTAGCTACCGGCGTCGCGCAATTCTTTCATCGCCTTGGCGCCGTCGGCGCCCATGCCGGTGAGCATGATGCCCAGCGCATTGGGGCCCACCACGCGGGCGGCCGACTTGAACAACACCTCGACCGAAGGCTTGTGGCGGTTCACCGGCTCGCCGTCTTGCACACGGGCGATGTAGTTGGCGCCGCTGCGCTCCACGCTGAGGTGAAAGCCACCCGGCGCGATGTACGCGTGGCCTGGCAGGATGCGCTCGCCGTCGCGCGCTTCGGCCACGCGGATCTTGCACAGGCCGTCGAGCCGCGCCGCATAACTCTTGGTGAAGCCGGGCGGCATGTGCTGGGTGATCACCACCGCCGGGCAATCGGGCGGCAGGTTGATGAGCAGTTCTTTCGTGGCTTCGGTGCCGCCGGTAGAGGCGCCGATGAAGATGATCTTTTCCGTCGACAGCCGGCCGATCGAGGTGACCGGTGTGGGTGGCTTGGCCGCAGCGGGTGAGCCGGCGGGCGCGGGCGCGGCCACCTGTGCCCGGCGGATGTGCGCCTTGGCGGCGATGCGAACCTTGTCGGTGATGTCTTCGGCCAGCAGGCGCAGGCCATCGGCCACGCCGATCTTGGGCTTGGCAACGAAGTCGACCGCGCCCAGCTCCAGCGCGCGCAGCGTCACGTCGGCACCACGCTCGGTCAGCGTCGACACCATCACCACCGGCATCGGCCGCAGGCGCATCAGCTTGGAGAGGAAGTCGATGCCGTCCATGCGCGGCATCTCCACGTCGAGCGTGATCACGTCGGGGTTGAGGTTGCGGATCATCTCGCGCGCCACCAAAGGGTCGGCGGCGGCGCCCACACATTCCATGTCGGGCTGCCGGTTGATGATCTCGGTGAGCAGGCTGCGCACCAGCGCCGAATCGTCCACCACCACCACGCGTGTCTTGGCCATGTTGTTCTTTCTGTGTCTCCGTGGTTCTGTGGTCGGTCAGAACAGATCGACCGAGCCGCCGCCGGTGCTGGCCGGCACGGCCTTTTGCGCGGCTGCGCGGTCTTGCGCCAGCAAGGCCTCGGTGTTGGTGGGCGCCAGGCGCTTGACCATGGCCTTGCCGCTGCCCGGCAGGAAGCACACCTTGCGCGGGTAGACGTCGAGCACGTCTTTCGAGACGATGGGGATGCGCTCGGTCTTCAGATAGTCCATCACGAAGTTGGTGTTGCGCTCGCCCACGTTCATCGTGGTCATGCCGCTCACCACCTGGCCACCGCCGAAGACCTTGGCTTCCATGGTCATGCGCGAGGCGCCACGTTTCATCATCTCGTTGATCAGCAGTTCCATCGCATACGAGCCGTAGCGGCCCGAGTCGCCGGCACCGTCGGGCAGCATGAAGTGGTTCATGCCGCCGACCTTGGCGTTGCGGTCATACAGGCAGGCGGCGATGCACGAGCCGAGCGTGGTCATGATCAGCATGTCTTCGTCGTGCACGAAGTACTCGCCGGGCAAGATCTTGACGGCGTCGTTCTTGAAGTGCGCGTCGTAGAAAAAGAACGAGGCCTCACCCGGCTTGCGGGTTTGCGACTTGAGCTTCTCCAGGCGTGAGCCTGTGACAGGTGCTGAAGAGGAGATCAAGGCCATGGTGTCCCGATATCGGTGTGGAGTGAGGTGGGCTTGTGTGGTCGCTTGCGAACGCACACTCAGACCCGCTCGTAAACCGTCTTGCCGCGCAAGCGGAACAGGTCTTTGGATTCGGTGAAATTCTCGGAGTGGCCGACGAACAGCAGGCTCTTGGGCTTCATCACGCCGTGGATGCGCTCCAGCACGCGTCGCTGGGTGGTCGAGTCGAAATAGATCATCACGTTGCGGCAGAACACGATGTCGAAGGGGTCGCCGAGCGACCAGCGTGCGTCCATCAGGTTGTGCGGGCGGAACTCGATCATTCGCGCCAGCTCGGGCTTGATGCGGATGGAGCCGCTGTTGGCGCCCTTGCCGCGCAAGAAGTGGGCACGCAGGCGCTCGGGCGAGAGGCCGCGCGCGTCGGCGCCGTAGACGCCGCGGCCGGCGGTGGCCAGCACCTTGGTGTCGATGTCGCTCGCGATGATCTTGGCCGATGCATTGGCTTCGGCGCAGGTCATGGCGAGGGAGTAAGGCTCTTCACCGGTGGAGGCGGCGTTGCACCAGATGCGCAGGTTCTGGCCGGCGCGCGCCTTCAGGTCGCTCGCCAGCGCATGGAAGTGGTGGTCTTCGCGGAAGAACGAGGTCAGGTTGGTCGTCAGGCAGTTGACGAACTCTTGCCATTCCGGGTCATTCGCGGCGGTGCTTTCGAGCGACTGCAGGTAGTGGCCAAACGAGCGCTGGCCGGTCTCACGCAGGCGGCGCGACAGGCGGCTGTAGACCATCGCCTGTTTGCCGGCGTGCAGGCTGATGCCGGCGTGTTTGTAGATCAGCTCGCGCACCCGTTCGAAGTCGGCCGCATTGAAGCTGAACTCCTGCTCTGCGGCGGTGCGCAGGGCGGCGAGTTCGGCGGGTGATGCAGCTGCGCTCATGAAGGCTCCAAACGGAATGCGAGTTGTTCTCACCCGCCAGCACACGGCACGGGTTCTCTTGGGTTTATCGGTTCGAAGTCTGCTGGGCTTGAGCTGCGGCGAAGCCTCAAGTTGGCTGGTATTCACGTTTCAAATCGGCTCCGGCGCCCTGGGAGGGCGCTGCTAGACTGGCTCGCAGCCTGTTTCCCCACTTGTGACGAGCCCCTCCGCGCCCACCGAACCCTCCCAGCTCAAGCTGGGGGCGGCGCTGCAGTTGCTGGGGCAGTCGGGCCATGCCTTGCCCGATCTCGATGAGGTGGGCTCGGCGGTCTGGTTGCAGGCGGTGATCGACGCTTTGTGCGACCTCTCCAGCCGCGACCCGCTCACCGGCCTGGCCAACCGCCGCCAGTTCGAGCTGGCGCTGGCGCGCGAGGTCGACCGCGTAGCCCGCGCCGGCGAACCCGCCCTGGTGTTGATGTGCGACATCGACCGCTTCAAGCTCGTCAACGACACCCACGGCCATGCGGCTGGCGATCTCGTCATCCAGTCGGTGGCGCAGTCGCTGATGGAGTGTGTGCGCCCGATGGACACGGTGTCGCGTTTCGGCGGCGAAGAGTTCGCCATCATCCTGCCCAATTGCCCGCCCGCCTTTGGCCAGACGGTCGCCGAGCGCATTCGTCGCAAGGTCGAGCAGCGCGAGGTTGCCATCGGCATCAGCGAGACGCTCAAGGTCACCATCTGCCTGGGCGGTGCGTTTGCACCGCAGTGGGTGCGCTCTTCGGCCGCGCTGTGGATCGAGCGCGCCGACCAGCAGCTCTACCGCGCCAAGGCCGAAGGCCGCAACCGCGCCTGCCTGGAGATGCCGCCGGTGTCGCTGGTCAGTGCCGAAGAAAAAGGCATGTTGTTCGGCCATTCACAGTTCCAGGATCTTGAGTAGCCCATGACCACCCCCACGCCATCCCCTGCACCGGCCGCTGGCCGCCGTGCCCGAATCTTGGCCGTGACCAGCGGCAAGGGCGGCGTGGGCAAGACCTTCGTGTCGGCCAACCTGGCCGCCGCACTGGCCCGCCGTGGTGAACGTGTGCTGGTGCTCGACGCCGACCTTGGCCTGGCCAACCTCGACGTGGTGCTCAACCTGTTCCCCAAGATCACGCTGCACGACGTGTTCACCGGCAAGGCCACGCTCGAAGACGCCATCCTGCCCGCACCGGGCGGCTTCTCGGTGCTGCTGGCCGGCTCGGGCCTGGTCGAGTACTCGCGGCTCACCTCCGAGGTGCGCGAGCAGTTGCTGAAGATCATCGAAACCGTGGCGCCGCGCTACGACCGCATCCTGCTCGACACCGGCGCCGGCATCTCTGACGTGGTGCTGTTCGCCGTGTCGCTGGCCACCGAGGTGCTGGTGGTGGCCACGCCCGAGCCCACTTCGCTCACCGATGCCTACGCCACCATCAAGGTGCTGGCCACGCAGCAGGCGCGCAGCGCCATCTCGCTGGTGGTCAACCAGGTCAGCCGTGCCGGCGAAGGCCGGGTGATCCGCGGCCAGCTGCAGCAGGTGGTCGACCGTTTTGTGTCGCCTTCCTTGCCTGAGGGCAGCGCGCCGGTGAAGCTGGAGCTGCTGGGCGAAATCCCGACCGACACGTCAGTGCGCGAGGCCGTGCAGAAGCGCCAGCTGCTGCTGGAGTCTTTGCCCGGTTGCGAGGCGGCCAAGGGCATCGTGGCGATTGCCGCCAAGCTCGCCACACCCTGATGTCGGAACAGACGCAACCCGCCACAGCGTTCGAGTGGGTCGGCGGTGAAGCCGCCGTGCGATCGCTCGTCGACCGCTTCTACGACCTGATGGACCTGGAGCCGGCTTACGCCGCCCTGCGCGCCATGCACCCGAGCACGCTCGAGGGTTCACGCGACAAGCTGTTCTGGTTCTTGTGCGGCTGGCTGGGCGGGCCCCAGCACTACCAGGATCGTTTCGGCCACCCCTTCCTGCGCGCGCGCCATTTGCCGTTTGCCATCGGCATCGCCGAGCGTGACCAGTGGCTCATCTGCATGAAGCAGGCGATGGACGAGCTGGCACTCGACCCCACGCTCGTCACGCGTCTCGAAGAATCCTTCTTCAAGACCGCCGATTGGATGCGCAACCAGCACGGCGCCTGACTAGCTGGCCCGAAGCAGCACCACCAGCGCGCCATTGCCGCCCTCTGCAGGCCGCGCCTGCACGAACGCCAGCACCTCCTGCTTTTGCACCAGCCAGCTGTGCACGCGCCCCTTGAGCACCGGCTCGCGGCCGGGTGAGCCGAGGCCTTTGCCGTGTACCACGCGCACGCAGCGCAGTTGTTGCGCCATCGAGTCGCGCACGAACGCACCCAGCCGCTCGCGGGCTTCGTCGCGGCGAAGGCCGTGCAGGTCGACCTGCGCCTGGATCGTCCAGCCGCCGCGCCGCAGCTTGCGCACCACGTCGAGCCCGATGTCGGGGCGGCGGTAGAACAGCGCTTCGTCGGTTTCGAGCAGCGACTCGACGTTGAACTCGTCAGAGATCGTCTCGCGCAGCGCAGCTCGCTCATCGCGTTGGCGCTGCTTCGGCTCGGGCTCGGGTGGCTCGGGCGCAGTGTGGGCGCGGCCCTTGTCCGGCAAGGGCTGCACCCGGCCGACGGTGGTGGCGAACAGCTCGCGCTCGCGTTTTTCGCGCGCTTCAGCCTCGCGCCGCCGTGCGGCCAAGGCTTCGGCTTCACGCTGCGCCTGCAACAAGGCGGCCTTCAGCCCACTCAGGTCTTGCAGGCTGCGCGCCTTTTTCACAGCAGCCCCCGCTCCGCGAACGACACCACCTCGGCCTGGCCCACCACCAGGTGGTCGAGCACGCGCACGTCGATCAGCGCGAGCGCTTTGTTCAAGGTCTGCGTCAAATACTCATCGGCCTTCGAGGGCTCGGCCGCACCCGACGGGTGGTTGTGCGCCAGCAGCACCGCCGCGGCCCCCAGCTCCAGTGCACGTTTGAGCACCTCGCGTGGGTAGACGCTGGTCTGGGTGAGGCTGCCGCGAAACATCTCCTCGGCGCGGATCAGCCGGTTCTGCGCATCGAGAAACAGCACCACGAACACTTCGTAGCCGCGCGAGCCGATCTGCAGCCGCAGGTATTCCTTGACTCGTGTCGGCGAGTCGAACACTGGCCGCTGCATCAGCTCTTGCGCGAGCGAGCGGCGCGCCAGCTCCAGCACGGCGCTCATCTCGGCCCGCTTGGCGGGGCCGAGGCCCTTGATGCGTTTGAGATCGTCGGGTTCGGCCTGCAACAGGCCGCTCAGCCCACCCAGCTCGGTGAGCATTTGTTGTGCAAGCGTCAACACCGAAGTGCCCTTGAAGCCGGTGCGCAGCAGCAGGGCGATCAGCTCGGCATCGGCCAGCGCCGCAGGGCCGCTCTGGAGCAGCTTTTCGCGCGGGCGTGCATCGGGGGGAAGGTCTTTGAGCACCATGGCGGGCAGGCACCTAAAATTCGAGCCAGTCTATCGAAGGAAATTCATTGAACCACGCAGTCAACCAGGTGCAGCTCGGCTCGTTCCTGACCTTGCACTATCGGCTGAGCGGCCCCGACGGCGCCGACATCATCAACACCTTTGCCGATAAGCCGGCCACGCTGTCGCTCGGCTCCGGCGAGCTGGCTCCGGCCGTCGAGGCGAGGTTGGTGGGGCTGGCCGAAGGCACGCGCACTTCGTTCGAGCTGGCGGCAGGCGAAGCTTTTGGCCAGCGCAACCCCGACATGCTGCAGCGCGTGAAGCTCAGTCTGCTGCACCAGTTGGGCGACCCCGATGAAAAATACAGCCTCGGCGACGTGGTGCAGTTCCCCACGCCCGACGGGCAAGGCGCTTATGCCGGCGTGGTACGTGAGGTGGGCAGCGACTGGTTGCTGTTCGACTTCAACCACCCGCTGGCCGGACAGCCGGTGACGTTTGAAGTGCATGTGATCGGGGTGTTGTGATGATTGAAGTGAATGAAATCCTGCTCGCCGAGCCGCGTGGCTTTTGCGCGGGGGTCGACCGCGCCATCGAGATCGTCGAGCGCGCGCTGGCCAAGTTTGGCGCGCCGATCTATGTGCGCCACGAGATCGTGCACAACACCTACGTGGTCAACGATTTGAAGGCCAAGGGCGCGATCTTCATCGAAGACCTGGCCGACGTGCCGCCCGGCGCCACGCTGGTGTTCAGCGCGCACGGTGTGTCGCAGGCGGTGCGCAAAGAGGCCGAGCAGCGTGGTTTCAGCGTGTTCGACGCCACCTGCCCGCTGGTGACCAAGGTGCACGTCGAGGTGGCCAAGCTGCACCGGGAGGGCTACGACTTCATCATGATCGGCCACAAGGGCCACCCCGAAGTCGAAGGCACCATGGGCCAGCTGACCGAAGGCATCTACCTGGTGGAAGACGTGGCCGACGTGGCGCGTGTGCAAGTGGCTCAGGCTGACAAGCTGGCGGTGGTGACACAGACCACACTCTCGGTGGACGACGCGGCCGAAATCTTGGCGGCGGTGAAGCAGCGTTTTCCGAGCGTGCGCGAGCCCAAACAGCAAGACATCTGCTACGCCACGCAAAACCGGCAAGACGCCGTCAAGGTGCTGGCGCCGCAGGTCGACGTGCTCATCGTCGTGGGCAGCCCCACCAGCTCCAACAGCAACCGCTTGCGCGAGCTGGGCCAGCGCCTGGGCGCGCAGGCCCACATGGTTGACCAACCCGAAGACCTCAAGCCCGAGTGGTTCGAGGGCAAGCGTCGTGTGGGTCTCACGGCCGGCGCATCGGCGCCCGACATCCTGGTCCAGCAGGTCATCACCCAGCTGAAGGCGCTGGGCGCGGTGTCGGTGCGCACCTTGCCGGGGGTCGAAGAAACGGTGCACTTTCCCCTGCCCAAGGGATTGAGGTAGCCGCACTCCGGCTCCTGGGGAGGGCCGGTCGCCGAAATGCAGATGAGATCGATTCGCGTTAACATTTTGGTTTTCCCCTGATGAAAGAACACGAATGTTTGCTTTGCAACGGATCTCCCTGCTCGGTGCCGCAGCGCTGGCCTTTGGCTTGCCGGCCCATGCCGACGAAAACCTCTTCGGTTATGTGAAGGGCGCCGAAACGCTGCCCAAGGGGTCGACGGAGCTCTACCAGTTTTTCACCACGCGCTGGGACAAGGGCACCGGCCACTATCGGGCGCTCGATTTGACGACCGAGCTGGAGTACGGCTACACCGATCGATTCACCGTGTCTGCAGAGCTCAGAGCGATGTCGCTCAACACGAGCGGCCTGGTGATCGACGGCTACCTGCCCGGCGACAAGAAGCTCAGCCTGCGCTCCTCGGGCTTGGAGCTGTCGGGCAAGTACAACTTTCTCAGCCCGGCCAAGGACGACATCGGGCTGTCGGGCACGGCGGCCTTCAGCCACAGCTGGATCGACCCGCATTCCGGCTCCAAAAAGAAGCAGTACAGCGCCGAATTCGGCCTGCAGGTGCAGAAGTACTTCCTGGAAGGGCAGTTGATCGTTGCCGGCAATGCGGCCCTGGAAGCGACCTGGGCCAAGCGCGCCAACATCGACGACCTTCCTGCCGGCTTCGATTGGCCGCTCGAGCCCGAGATGGAAGTCGAACCCACGTTTGGCGTGGGCCTGAGCTACCGCTTCGCTCCGGGCTGGTTTGCCGGTGTTGAGATGCTCCACCAGAGCGAATACGAGACCGGTGTTGGCAAGGAACGCTGGTCCCTGTTTGCCGGCCCGACGCTGCACTACGCGAGCAAAGACTGGTGGAGCACGCTCACCTACGTTCGCCAGCTCAAGGGTGGGGGCGAGGGTTACGACGGCCAGCCGTCCGGCCTGCACTTGATCGAGAAGACGCGCAACGAGCTGCGTCTGAAGCTCGGCTACAACTTCTGAGGCGGGACTGACGTGAGCCGATCAGCGAGTGACTGGGCTGCCTTTTTGTTGCCGATGGTGGTGGTGGCGTCGCCCGCACACGCGGTCGACTACCTCTCGGTGCAGCAGGCGCAGACCTTGTTGCTGCCGGGGGCCAGCAGCTTTGTCGAACAGGCGCTGAGCTTCAACGACGGGCAGCGCGATCGCATCAAGCAGGCCGCCGGCGTGCGCCAGCGCACCGACACGCAGAAAGCTTGGCGTGCCGAGCGGGCCGGCCAGCTGCAGGGCTGGTTTCTGGTTGATGAGGTGATCGGCAAGCACGAGTTCATCACCTACGCCGCCGCCATCTCGCCTGAGGGCAAGGTGCTGGGGGTGGAGATCCTCGCCTACCGCGAGACCCATGGCGGCCAGGTGCGCGAGCCGTCGTGGCGCAAGACCCTGGTTGGCAAGACGCTGGCCGACCGGTTCAAGCTCGACGAAGACGTGCCCAACATCACCGGCGCCACGCTGTCATGCCGCAACGTGCTGGACGGCGTGAAGCGGCTGTTGGTCATCCACAAGCTCTACCTCGCGAACCATGCCTGAACTGCGGCGCATGCGGCCGGTGCTCGGCACCTATGTCGAGGTGGCGGCTGGGGGGGCGTCGGCCGAAGCGGGCATGTACGCGGCCTTTGCCAGCCTGCACGATTCGCATGCGCGTTGGAGCTTTCACGAACCCGACAGCGAGTTGTCGCAACTGAACCGGCAACCCGGTGTCGAGCTCGGCTTGAGCCGCGGCAGCCTGCGCCTGCTTCGCCTGGCCCGTGCCATGACGCTGGCCAGCGAGGGGCTCTTCAATTGCACCGTGGGCGGTGCGTTGGTGCGGCGCGGCCTGTTGCCTGATCACGGCGCAGCCCCCTGGCTCGACACCGGCGTGGCCGAAGATCTGCAGCTGACCCACACCACCGCGTGCCTGCGCCGCCCGGTTCGCATCACGCTCGATGGCATCGCCAAGGGCTACGCTGTGGATCTCGCCGTGCAGGCCCTGCGGCGGTCCGGTGTGGTGTCGGGCTGGGTCAATGCCGGCGGCGATCTGCGGGTGTTTGGCGACGCCGAGCTGCCGGTGCATCGGCGCGAGGCGCATGGTGGTTTGGCGCCGCTCGGGCGCGTGCGTGCCTGTGCATTGGCCAGCTCGCAGACCGCCGCGCCGACCGCAGCGTTTCCCGGTTTCATCGTCGGTGCCTCCACAAACACGGCCTGTGTGTTCAGCGTGATGGCCCGCAGCGCCTGGCGTGCCGACGCCCTCACCAAGGTCGCCGCCGCAGCGCCGCCCGAAGAACGCGCGGCGCGTGTCGCTCGACTCGGCGGCCATTGAGTCGGCGGTGGTGCTGCGCTGAGGCAGGCCGCATGAAGGGCTACCCGGCTTGGTTTCGCCCGGCGCTCATCCTCGTCAGCGCACTGGTCTACGTCAGCGGCTGTTTGCTCGCACCCACCACCCTGGCCCTGCGGGCGCAGTGGGAGCTGACCTGGCGACTGGGCACTGCACCCCGTCTGGCGATGGCGGCGGCGCATGCCACCACCGCATTGCTGTTGCTGCTGTTCATCGGCTCCCTGTGGGCGGTGCACATGCGCTCGGGCTGGCGGCGCCGTCGCCAGCGCAGCAGCGGGTTGCTGATGGGGGTGAGCTTCGGTGCGCTCACGCTCACCGCCGTCGGCGTGTATTACCTGGGCGACGAGGCTTGGGCCAATGTGGCCGCCATCTGCCACCTGCTGTTGGGCCTGATGCTGCTGTTGCCTTTTGCATGGCATGCGGTGCGTGGCTGGCGTCACCGTCGACACCCGAGCCGCTGAGCACAGGGGCGCGCTTCTACAATCGCCGCTCCTTGCGATTTTTCTCTTGCGGCCCAGGCCGCGGTGCCCCACCCATGCTTGACATCACCCTGCTGCGCAAAGATCTGGCGAGCGTCATCGCCACGCTCGAAAAGCGCAAAACACCCCAGCCCTTTCTTGACGTCTCGCGCTTCCAGTCGCTGGAGTCCGAGCGCAAGACCTTGCAGACCCGCACCGAGGAGTTGCAGGCCACGCGCAACAGCCTGTCCAAGCAGATTGGCCAGCTCAAGGCCAAGGGTGAAGACACGGCGGCGGTGATGGCCGAAGTGGGTGGCCTGGCCGACGAGCTGAAGGCCTCGGCCGAGCGGCTGGAGGCCATCCAGGGCGAGCTGTCGCAGATGCTGATGAGCGTGCCCAACCTGCCGCATGCGAGCGTGCCGGTAGGGGCTGATGAAAACGGCAACGTGGAGCTGCACCGCTGGAGTCCTGACGGAAAGGGGCCGCGCGAGTTCGACTTTCCCATCAAGGACCACGTCGATCTGGGCGCGCCGCTGGGCCTCGATTTCGACACCGGCGCCAAGCTCTCGGGCTCGCGCTTCAGCTTCTTGCGTGGCCCGGTGGCCAGACTGCACCGCGCGCTTGCGCAGTTCATGCTGGACATGCAGACCCAGGCGCACGGCTACACCGAGTGCTACACCCCGTACATCGTCAACCGCGAGGTGCTCGAAGGCACGGGCCAGCTGCCCAAGTTCGAGGAAGACATGTTCTGGGTCAGCCGAGGCGGTGACGAAACGCAGGCGGTGCAGTACCTGATCTCCACCTCGGAAATTTCGCTCACCAACAGCGTGCGCGACATGGTGTTGCCGGCCGACCAGTTGCCCATCAAGCTCACTGCCCACAGCCCGTGCTTTCGCAGCGAGGCCGGCAGTGCGGGGCGAGACACGCGCGGCATGGTCCGCCAGCACCAGTTCGACAAGGTCGAGATGGTGCAGATCGTGCATCCCGACACCAGCTACGACGCGCTCGAAGACATGCGTGGCCATGCCGAGGCCGTGTTGCAGAAGCTGGGTCTGCCATACCGCGTGGTCACCTTGTGCGGCGGCGACATGGGTTTCACGGCGACCAAGACCTACGACCTCGAGGTGTGGCTGCCGGCGCAGAACACCTACCGCGAGATCAGCTCGGTCTCGAACTGCGAAGCCTTCCAGGCGCGGCGCATGCAATCTCGCTTCAAGAACGCCCAGGGCAAGAACGAACTGGTGCACACCTTGAATGGCTCGGGGCTGGCGGTGGGCCGCACGCTGGTGGCCGTGCTCGAGAACTACCAGAATGCCGACGGCTCGATCACCGTGCCCGAGGTGCTGCGTCCTTATCTGGGGGGACAGGCGGTGCTGAAAGCCTGAGCTAGAATCTGCGGCTCGGCACAGACCCGCCGACGCCCCACGAATACCGGAGAGGTGGCAGAGTGGTCGAATGTACCTGACTCGAAATCAGGCGAACCGCAAGGTTCCGAGGGTTCGAATCCCTCCCTCTCCTCCAGTCAAAAAGCCCGCCTCGTGCGGGCTTTTTCACGCCTGGCTTCAGCCCAGCCGCGTGCAGTTGCGCCCGTCGGCCTTGGCGCGGTAGAGCGCTTCATCGGCGCGCTGCAACAGGGCCTCAAGGCTTTCGCCGGGCTCGTAGCACGCAACACCGCATGAGAAGGTCATGCCAAAGCCGGGGGCGACGTCGCTCCAATCGGCTTCGGACAGGGCGTCGCGCATGCGGTCCATGGGCACCAGCGCGGTGTCAGTACCGGTGCCCGTCATGATCAGCAGGAACTCTTCGCCGCCGTAGCGGCCGAAACGGTCTGACTTGCGGGTGTGGCTGGTGAGCGTATTGGCGAAGATCTTCAGTGTCTTGTCGCCGGCCAAGTGGCCCAGCGTGTCGTTGACCGACTTGAACTTGTCGAGATCGAGGATGGCCACGCACAGCTGCGTTTTCTGGCGGGCGGCGCGCTGCAACTCGTCGTGCAACGAGGCGAGCAGGCTGCGGCGGTTGAGCAGGCCGGTCAGTTCGTCGTGGTGCGCCAGCTGGTCGACCTTGGCGGTGAGCGCTGCCAGCTCGGTGCCGCGCTTTTTCAGCAGCGCGGTCATGCCGGTGTTGTAGGCGCCGAGCCACACGCAGCGCCACAGCGTGAGCGCGAAGAAGGCCATGGAGATCAGCTGCTCTGCCAGGCTGGTGTCGGGAATGCGCAGGGCCTGGCCGCTCATCGCCAGCACCATCGCCGAGACCATGCTGACGATGCCCCAGGCGATCAACGATTGGCGCACCTCCAGTCGCATCGTCAGGGACGAGTAGACGATGAAGAGCAGCAACGCGAACATGAAACCCACTTCGGGGAAGAAGTACATCGACCCGAGCTGGATCAACTGTGCCGGGATGGTTTGCCCGATGACGATGCCCGGGTCCTTGAAGCGTTGTGTCCAACCGCTGCCGATGAGCCAGGCCGTGGCGAAGCTCAGCAGCAAGCCCGAAGCGGTATAGACCACCACCGGCACCCAGCTGATGGTGCCCGCCAAGTGGAAGAGTGCCAGCACCACGCCGTCGATCAGGTAGCTGACGGCGATCAGGTAGCTGTTTCGCACCATGTGCGCGGTTTTCTTCTGCTGCGCGCTGCGGGCTTTCTGGGCGGCTTCGGCCAGGTCTGCGTCGGGTTGGCTGGATGCGAGGGTCAGCTCGGTCATGGCGGCGGCTCCGGCTTCAGGCGGCGCGGGTG
>NZ_JANOCG010000296.1:0-18759 GCF_031412075.1 Rhizobacter sp. | reverse complement strand
GCGCTTGGACAATCTGGAGGATCCGTACCGCTTGTTCCGCTGCCACACCATCATGAACTGCGTCGATGTGTGCCCGAAGGGTTTGAACCCCACCAAGGCCATCGGCAAGATCAAGGAATTGATGGTTCGCCGCGCCGTCTGAACCACGCCTGAACGCCATGCCATGTACAACCTGATCGACGCTCGTGCACTCAGCAAGCTCAAGTGGCGCTGCCGCCGCGGCCTGCTCGAGAACGATTTGTTCGTCGAACGGTTTTTCAAGCGCCATGAGGCCTCGTTGACCGAAGGTCAGGCCCAGGGCTTGCAGGTGTTGATGGACTTGTCGGACAACGATTTGCTGGACTTGTTGTTGTCCCGCAAGGAGCCCGAAGGTGAGCTGGTTCGTGACGATGTGATTGAAGTGCTCAGACTGATGCGTGTGCCGCACTGAGCCAGTGTGTCTTTCTCGACTTTTCCTAAGGAATGCCCATGACCCCCTCTGACGTGAAAGCCACCTTGTCGTTCTCTGACGGCAGCCCCGCCATGGACCTGCCGGTTTACAAGGGCAGCGTCGGCCCGGATGTCATCGACATCCGCAAGCTTTACGCCCAGACCGGCAAGTTCACCTACGACCCGGGCTTTCTGTCCACAGCGGCCTGCCAGTCGACCATCACCTACATCGATGGCGACAAGGGCGAGTTGCTGTACCGCGGCTACCCCATCGAGCAGCTCGCGACCAACTGCGACTTTCTCGAAACCTGCTACCTGCTGCTGAAGGGCGAGTTGCCCAACCCGACGCAAAAAAACGACTTCGTCAAGACCGTGACCCACCACACCATGGTCAACGAGCAGATGCAGTTCTTCCTGCGCGGCTTCCGCCGCGACGCGCACCCGATGGCCATCATGACGGGCCTGGTGGGCGGTTTGTCGGCCTTCTATCACGACAGCACCGACATCAATAACCCCGAGCACCGCGAGATCTCGGCCATCCGCCTGATCGCCAAGATGCCCACGCTGGTGGCCATGGCCTACAAGTACTCGGTCGGTCAGCCCTACATCTACCCGAAGAACGACCTGTCGTACGCCGGCAACTTCATGCGCATGATGTTTGCCACGCCGTGTGAAGAGTACGAACCCAATGACGTGCTGGTGCGCGCCATGGACCGCATCTTCATCCTGCATGCCGACCACGAGCAGAACGCCTCCACCTCCACCGTGCGCCTGTGTGGCTCGTCGGGCACCAACCCGTTTGCCGCCATCGCAGCTGGCGTGGCCTGCCTGTGGGGCCCCGCTCACGGCGGCGCCAATGAAGCCGCGCTCAACATGCTCGAAGACGTGCAGAAGATGGGCGGCGTCGAGAAGATCGGCGAGTTCATCAAGCAGGTGAAGGACAAGAACTCCAACGTCAAGCTGATGGGCTTCGGTCACCGGGTCTACAAAAACTACGACCCGCGCGCCAAGCTGATGCGCGAGACCTGCCACGAGGTGCTGTCGGCCCTGGGCCTGCAGAACGACCCGCTGTTCAAATTGGCCATGGCGCTCGAGAAGATCGCCCTGGAAGACGAATACTTCGTCGCCCGCAAGCTGTACCCGAACGTCGACTTCTATTCCGGCATCGTGCAGCGCGCGATCGGCATCCCGGTGAGCTTGTTCACCGCCATCTTCGCGCTGGCCCGCACGGTGGGCTGGATTGCGCAGCTGAACGAGATGATTGCCGACCCGGAATACAAGATCGGCCGCCCCCGTCAGCTGTTTCACGGCGCCACCCAACGCGACGTCAAACCGATCGCACAACGAGCTTGAACCGCCGGAACGCACCTTGAGTGCACACAAAACCCCGGCCACAGGCCGGGGTTTTTGCTTGTAAACGCCTAAAATTCGACCCTTTTCCTCGCCAGAACCTTTGAGAGTCGCCATGGGCCGCACGCTGTACGACAAGATCTGGGACGAACACGTCATCCACACCGAGGAAGACGGCACCGCCGTTCTCTACATCGACCGCCACCTGGTGCACGAAGTCACCAGCCCGCAGGCTTTCGAGGGCCTGGATCTGGCCGGGCGCAAGGTGTGGCGCCTGTCGGCCAACTTGGCGGTGAGCGACCACAACGTGCCGACCACCGACCGATCGCACGGCATCACCGACCCCATCTCGAAGCTGCAGGTTGACACGCTCGACAAGAACTGCGACCGCCTCGGCATCACGCAGTTCAAGATGAACGACAAGCGCCAGGGCATCGTTCACGTGATCGGCCCGGAGCAGGGCGCCACGCTGCCGGGCATGACGGTGGTCTGCGGCGACTCGCATACCTCCACCCATGGGGCTTTTGGCGCACTGGCACACGGCATCGGCACCAGCGAGGTGGAGCACGTGTTGGCCACGCAGACGCTCTTGGCACGCAAGGCCAAGAACCTGCTGATCAAGGTCGAAGGCCAGTTGCCTCGCGGTTGTAGCGCCAAAGACATCGTGCTCGCGATCATTGGCAAGATCGGCACGGCCGGGGGCAACGGCCACACCATCGAGTTCGCCGGTTCTGCCATTCGTGCGCTGAGCATGGAAGGCCGCATGACGGTGTGCAACATGGCCATCGAAGCCGGTGCGCGCGCTGGCTTGGTGGCAGTGGACGAGACCACGATCACCTATGCAAAGGGACGGCCGTTCTCGCCGACCGGCGTCGCTTGGGATCATGCGGTGAGCTACTGGCGCACGCTGCAATCTGACGCCGATGCTCACTTCGACCGCGTGGTCGAGCTCGACGCCACGCAGATTCGCCCGCAGGTCACCTGGGGCACCTCGCCCGAGATGGTGTTGTCGATCGAAGACCGTGTGCCCGATCCCGAGCGCGAAAAAGATGTCAACAAGCGCGGCGCGATGGAGCGCGCGCTGACCTACATGGCGCTGGAGCCCAACAAGCTCATCGCCGACATCCTGATCGACAAGGTGTTCATCGGCTCGTGCACCAACTCGCGCATTGAAGACATGCGTGAAGCCGCGGCGGTCGTGCGTCGCCTCGGCCGCCGAATCGCGTCGAACGTGAAGCTCGCATTGGTGGTGCCGGGCTCCGGCCTGGTGAAGGAGCAGGCCGAGCGCGAAGGGTTGGACAAGGTCTTCCTCGCGGCGGGCTTTGAATGGCGCGAGCCGGGCTGCTCGATGTGTCTCGCGATGAACGCCGACCGACTGGAGCCGGGCGAGCGTTGCGCCTCCACCTCCAACCGCAACTTCGAAGGCCGGCAAGGGGCTGGTGGCCGCACCCACCTGGTGAGCCCGGCGATGGCGGCGGCGGCGGCCATCGAAGGCCACTTTGTCGACGTTCGCCGCCTCTCCTGAAAAGGTCGACCACCATGCAAGCATTTCGCATCCACAAGGGCCTGGTCGCACCGCTCGACCGTGAAAACGTCGACACCGACGCCATCATCCCGAAGCAGTTCCTGAAGTCGATCAAGAAGTCGGGCTTTGGCCCCAACCTGTTCGACGAGTGGCGCTACCTCGACCAGGGCGAGCCGGGGCAAGACCCGGCCACGCGCCGCGCCAACCCAGACTTCGTGCTGAACCAGCCGCGCTACCAGGGCGCGTCGGTGCTGCTCACGCGAAAGAACTTCGGCTGCGGCTCCTCGCGCGAGCATGCGCCCTGGGCGCTGGATCAATACGGCTTTCGCGCCATCATCGCGCCCAGCTACGCCGACATCTTCTTCAACAACAGCTTCAAGAATGGCCTACTGCCGATCGTGTTGCCCGAGTCGGCCATCAACCAGTTGTTCGACGAGGTGAACGCCTTTGTCGGCTACCAGTTGGTGGTCGATCTGGAGCGCCAGGTGGTGGTGAAGCCAGATGGGGCCGAGTTGCCGTTCGAGATTGAATCGTTCCGCAAATTTTGCTTGTTGAACGGCTTCGACGACATTGGCCTGACGCTGCGCCACGCCGACAAGATCAAGGCCTTCGAGGCCGAGCGGCTGTTGACCAAGCCCTGGCTCGCCCACACGATTTGAACTGAAGGACAGACTCTTGAAGATTGCAATCCTGCCAGGCGACGGCATTGGCACCGAGATCATGGCCGAGGCACTCAAGGTGCTGGCCTGTCTCGACCTGAAGTTCGAGCTCGAAGAAGCCAAGGTGGGCGGTGCCGCTTACGAGGCCCACGGCCACCCGCTGCCCGATGCCACGCTCAACCTGGCCAAGTCGGCCGATGCGGTGCTGTTCGGTGCCGTGGGCGACTGGAAATACGACAAGCTCGACCGCCCGTTGCGGCCAGAGCAGGCCATCCTCGGCTTGCGCAAGAACCTGGAGTTGTTCGCCAACTTCCGCCCGGCCATTTGTTATGAAGAGCTGACGCACGCATCCAGCCTCAAGCCCGAGATCGTGGCGGGGCTCGACATCCTGATCATTCGCGAGCTGACCGGCGACATCTACTTCGGCCAGCCACGTGGCCGCCGCCAGTCGCCCGATGGTGCGTTCAAGGGCGCCGATGAAGCCTTCGACACCATGCGCTACTCGCGCCCTGAGATCGAGCGCATCGCCCATGTGGCGTTCCAAGCCGCGCGCAAGCGCAGCAAGAAGGTGCTGAGTGTCGACAAGGCCAATGTGCTAGAGACGTTCCAGTTCTGGCGCGATGTGGTCACCGAAGTGCATGCGCAATACGCCGACGTCGAGCTGGAACACATGTATGTCGACAACGCGGCCATGCAACTCGTGAAGGCCCCGAAGCGGCTCGACGTGATCGTCACTGGCAACATGTTTGGCGACATCCTCAGCGACGAGGCCGCCATGCTCACCGGCTCGATCGGCATGTTGCCTTCGGCTTCGTTGAACGCGAAGAACCAGGGCCTGTACGAGCCCAGCCATGGTTCGGCGCCCGACATCGCGGGCAAGGGCATTGCGAACCCGTTGGCGACGATTCTGTCGGCTGCGATGATGCTGCGCTTCAGCCTGAACCAGGAAGCTGCAGCTCAGCGCATCGAATCTGCTGTGAAGAGCGTGCTGGCCCAAGGCCTGCGCACCACCGATATTTACAGTGCCGGCACCACCCAGGTCGGCACCAAGGAGATGGGCGACGCTGTGGTCGCCTGCCTGAAAGCGCAGCGCTGATCACGCGCTTTCACGACTTCAAACTCAATCACAGACGATAGGAACAGACATGGCAACGAGATTGGTCGGCCTGGTGGGCTGGCGAGGCATGGTGGGTTCGGTCCTGATGGACCGCATGCAACAAGAGAATGACTTTGCATTGATCGAGCCGGTGTTCTTCAGCACCAGCAACATCGGGGGCAAGGCGCCTGCGCAAGCGAAGAACGAAACCACGCTGCAAGACGGCTTCAGCATCGACGCGCTCAAGCGCTGCGACATCATCATCACCGCGCAGGGTGGCGACTACACCACCGAGGTGTTCCCCAAGCTGCGCGCCGCCGGCTGGAGCGGCCACTGGATCGACGCCGCCTCCACGCTGCGCATGAAGGACGACGCCGTTATCATCCTCGACCCGGTCAACATGCCGGTGATCAAGAAGGCGCTCGCCGCCGGTGGCAAGAACTGGATCGGTGGCAACTGCACCGTGAGCTGCATGCTGATGGGCGTGGGCGCGCTGTACAAGGCCGGTCTCGTCGAATGGATGAGCACGCAGACCTACCAGGCCGCATCGGGCGGTGGTGCCCAGCACATGCGCGAGCTGCTCACCCAGTACGGCACGCTCAATGCCGAAGTGAAGGCTTTGCTCGACGACCCCAAGAGCGCGATTCTCGAAATCGACCGCAAGGTCATCGCCAAACAGCGCAGCCTGACCGAAGCCGAGACGGCCAACTTCGGCGTTCCGCTGGGTGGCAGTCTCATTCCCTGGATCGACAAGGATCTGGGGATCGGAAAGCAGCCCGACGATGCGGGCTGGGGCATGAGCAAGGAAGAGTGGAAGGGTGGCGCCGAGACCAACAAGATCATGGGCCAGGGTGAAGGTTTCGGCACGCCTGCGGTGCCGGTCGACGGTTTCTGCGTGCGTGTGGGCGCGATGCGTTGTCACAGCCAGGCGCTGACCTTCAAGCTGAAGAAGAACGTGCCGCTGGCCGACATCGAATCGATGATCGCCAATGACAACGCCTGGGTGAAGTTCGTGCCCAACGCCCGCGAGGCGACGATCCGCGACCTGACCCCCGTGGCAGTGACCGGCACCATGACGATTCCGGTGGGCCGCGTGCGCAAGATGGCCATGGGCCCGGAATACCTGGGCGCCTTTACCATCGGCGACCAGTTGTTGTGGGGAGCAGCGGAGCCCCTGCGCCGCATGCTTCGCATTCTGCTGGACGCCTGATTTGACCTGCCGAGTTGGCCCTTGTTTTGCGTTGCAGAACCACAACAAGGGCCATCTCCTGAACCCGCGAATGGCGTTTGCGAGCAAATGTCAGGCAAAGCATGAGCTTGTCTTTGTATCTCGTTGATGTTATTGTGATTTCTACTGTTACGCCCAGGAAACCCGTGGTTTGCGTCAACAACAACTCCGAAAGCAGTGGGGCTCGCTCGCTTCCACCCCCGTCCTATTGGGAGACGCCTTGAAAAGAAATTCGCTGTACACCACAGGGCGATTCGCTCTGACCGGGGCGGCTCTCGCCGCCTGCCTCATGGCCTCGAATGCCTGGGCCTTGGGCCTCGGCCGTTTGCAGGTGCAGTCATCGCTGGGTGAAATCCTGCGCGCTGAGATTGATGTCACCAGCATCACGCCTGAGGAAGCCTCCAACCTCAACATCCGCATTGCGCCTCCCGAGTCGTATCGCGCCGCGGGTGTCGACTACAACTCGGTGCTGCCGGGCACTCAGGTGTTGCTGCAGCGCCGCGCCGACGGACGCTCTTTCCTCAGTGTCACCAGTGACCGCGCGGTTCAAGAGCCGTTCATTGATGTGATCTTGGAAATCACCTGGTCCACGGGCCGCCTGGTTCGCGAATACACCTTGCTGCTGGACCCGCCGGTGACCCGTACCGCGGCCTCTCCGGTGCCGGCTGCGCCAGCCGCCACCACCTCGCCGCTGATTTCTCCGGCGCCTACTGAGCCGGTCGCCGTTGCGCCGCGTGCCGCCGAGCGCAAGCCGGTGACCCCGAAGGCGTCGGCCACCACTGATGGCGCTCCTGTTGAACCTCGCAAGCCGAGCGTGAAGGCCCCTGCTTCATCGCCGGCTGAGCCCATCGGTGACGAGTACACGGTGCGTCCTGGTGATTCGCTGTCGCGCATCGCCGGCCGTTCGCAGCGCCAAGGGGTTTCGCTCGATCAAATGTTGGCCTCGCTTTACCAGGCCAACCCGGAAGCCTTCGTCAACAGCAACATCAACCGCCTCAAGTCGGGTGTGGTGCTGGCTGTGCCCTCGGCCGAAACGGCCAAGGCCGTCACGCCGGCTGAAGCCCGCCAGCTGATTCAGGCGCAGAGCGCCGACTTCGGCACCTACCGGCAGCGCCTTGCCGCAGCGGTTCCTGCGGCCAAGACCGACGGCACCGCGCGCCAGGCTGGTGGCAAGGTGCAATCTTCTGTGGACGACCGCAAGGCGACCGCCGCTCCCGCCCCCGACAAGCTCACGCTCAGCAAGGGCTCGACCGCCAAGGCTTCTGCGCCTGAAGATCGTTTGTCGAAAGAGCGCGAGAAGAAAGACGCCACGGCCCGCGTGGCCGAGCTTTCCAAGAACGTGGATGAGCTTAAGAAGCTCTCTGGCGCGTCGGGCACCGCGTCGGGCAAGGGCACTGCACCGGCCACCGCCGCTCCAGTGGCCCCGCCGGTGGTCGTACCTCCAGTGGTAGCACCGAAGCCACCGGTTGTTGCAGCTGCGCCGGCCCCTGCACCGGTGGTTCCGCCGGCTCCTGCGCCTGCTCCCGCTCCTGCTCCTGTTGTGGTGGTTCCACCAGCACCAGCACCCGCATCTGCTCCGGCCGTCGTGGCTGCGGCTTCTGCACCGGCCGTGATGGCTGCCGCATCGGCGGCGGCTAGCGCCGTGATGGAGCCCGCCAGCGCTCCCGTGGTGGCCGTTGCACCGTCGCGGCCGATGGCGGCGTCTGCGCCGGCCGCAACGCCTGTCGTCGAGCCTCCAGGCCCATTTGCTTCGTTGCTGGAAGACAACCCGTTGGTGTTGGCCGCAGGTGCCGCACTCATTGCCTTGCTCGCTGGCTTCGGCATCTATCGCTTCACCAAGCGCGCCAAGAAGGACAGCGGCGAAACATCCTTCCTCGAAAGCCGCTTGCAGCCTGACTCCTTCTTTGGTGCCAGCGGTGGCCAGCGCATCGACACGCGTGATGCCGGCGGCGCCTCGTCGTCCATGAGCTACTCGTTGAGCCAGCTCGACGCCATCGGTGACGTCGATCCCGTGGCCGAGGCCGATGTTTACTTGGCCTATGGCCGTGACTTGCAAGCCGAAGAAATTCTCAAAGAGGCGATGCGTGCGAGCCCCGAACGCCTGGCCATTCGCACCAAGCTGCTCGAGGTTTATGCCAAGCGGCGCGACACCAAGGGCTTCGAGTTGCTCGCCACGCAGTTGTTCGGCTTGACCGGTGGCCAAGGTGAAGACTGGGCCAAGGCGCAAGAGATCGGCGTGCAGATTGACCCCGACAACCAGCTCTACCAACCTGGCGGCAAGCCCGCCGGTGCCGAGGGCGATGGTCGTCCGGCGGCCGAGCTGCTGGGTGCGAGCACCATGCCGCAGTCGGTGTTGCCGTCTCCATCCGAGTTCGGTTCGAGTGGCAGCTCGGGAAGCGGGTTTGACACCACCTCCGGCGACAGCATCGATCTCGATCTCGACTTGGCTCTGCCCGACTCGACGCCGCCTGCTCCTTCGCGCGCTGCGGAGCGTACCCAGCCGATGGCGGCTGCTCCGGCGCCTGCCCCGTCGTTTGACAGCATGAGCTTCAACCTGCCGCCTTCGCCGCCCCCCGCGCCCGCGGCTCCTGCCACGGGCCCGATGGACTTTGATCTGGGCAGCATCTCTCTTGACCTCGGCGGCGACACCACGGTGGCGCAACCCAAGGTGACCCCCGGCGTGCCGGTGTCGAGCGACTTCGGTGCCATCGACCTGGGTGACGTCAGCGACGACGGCTCGGACCCGATCGCCCGCAAGCTCGAGCTGGCCGAAGAGTTCCGCCAGATCGGTGACACGGAAGGTGCTCGCGACCTCCTGCAAGAAGTCGTGGCCAAGTCCAGCGGCGCAGTCAAGACGCGTGCTCAGAGCATGCTCAACGATCTGGGCTGATCGGCCCAGGTTGGTGTGAGGCTGGCACTCGGCATCTGCTACCGCGGCCAGGCTTACAACGGCTGGCAGAGCCAGCTCGGCGGCCGCACTGTGCAAGACCATCTCGAACAGGCGCTGTCGCAGTTTGCGGCAACGCCTGTTCGCACTTTGTGTGCTGGACGTACGGACACCGGTGTGCATGGCCTGAACCAGGTGATTCACCTCGACCCACCGGTGCAGCGCGAGTTGGCCTCCTGGGTGCGTGGCAGCAACCGTTATTTGCCCTCTGACATCGCGGTTCAGTGGTGTCACGAGGTCGCAGATGACTTCCATGCGCGCTACAGCGCCCAGGGCCGGCGTTACGCCTACTTGCTGCTGGAGTCCGCCGTGCGGCCCGCGCTGGAAACGGGCCTGGCGGGCTGGACGCATCGCTCGCTGACCCCGGAGTGCATGCGCGCGGCGGCGGACTTGCTGATCGGCGAACACGATTTCAGCGCCTTCCGCTCGTCGGAGTGCCAGGCCGCTTCGCCGGTCAAACAGATGCGCAACATCGAGATCAGCCGTGTGGGGAGCTACTGGCGATTTGACTTCGACGGCTCGGCCTTTTTGCACCACATGGTGCGCAACATCATGGGCTGCCTGGTCGCCATCGGCAGTGGCCAGCGCCCCGTGGCCTGGATGAGCGAGGTGCTGGCCTCGCGCTCGCGCAAGGAGGCGGCGCCGACATTCCCCGCTGACGGCCTGTACTTTGTGGGGCCGTACTACGATGCGCGCTTGGGGCTACCTTCCCGCACGCCCGCCATGGACTGGTTGCCCACCGAGAGAACGGCATGAACGCCCGCACCCGAATCAAGATCTGTGGCCTGACCCGCGAGACCGATGTCGATGCGGCTGTTGAAGCCGGCGTCGACGCGGTGGGCTTCGTGCTGTACCCGAGCAGCCCGCGGGCCGTAACGGTCGAGCGTGCTGCGACGCTGGCAAAACGCCTGCCGCCCTTTGTGACGCCGGTGGCCTTGTGCGTCAATGCCGATGCCGACTTGATCGCCGCCGCCACCCAGGCCATGCCCGACCTGCTGCTGCAATTCCATGGTGACGAAACCCCGGCCGATTGCCGAGCAGCGGGCAGGCCTTTCTTGCGTGCCGCCCGCATCGGGCCCGGCTTCGATTTGTTAGACTTCGCCGCTCAGTACCCACACGCCCAGGGACTGTTGCTCGACGCCTTCGTCGAGGGTTATGGTGGCGGCGGAAAGGTCTTCGATTGGTCTCTCATCCCTTCAAACGTGCCCCGTCCAGTCGTTTTGTCTGGTGGGTTGCATGTCGGAAATGTGATCGAAGGCATTTTTCAGGTGCGGCCCTCGGCCGTTGACGTCAGCTCCGGCGTCGAGAGTGCCAAAGGCATCAAGGATGCCGCGGCCATGCGCCGGTTCTGCGAAGCCGTCCGCGAAGCGGACGCGCGTATCGCAGCTTCTCCGACATGACTCCACCTGAAAGCGTTTTTCACGATGTTGAACTACCAGCAGCCCGATGCCAAAGGGCACTTCGGCCCCTATGGCGGCACCTTTGTCGCTGAAACCCTGATCCATGCGCTCGATGAGCTGAACGCGGCCTACGAGCAGGCGCGCCGCGACCCGGCCTTCGTCGCCGAGTACCACCACGAACTCAAGCACTTCGTGGGCCGCCCCAGCCCGATTTACCACGCAGCCCGCATGAGTCGTGAGCTGGGTGGGGCGCAGATCTACTTGAAGCGCGAAGACCTCAACCACACCGGCGCGCACAAGGTCAACAACACCATCGGCCAGGCTTTGCTGGCGCGCCGCATGGGCAAGCCACGTGTCATCGCGGAGACGGGCGCAGGCCAGCACGGTGTGGCCACCGCCACCATCTGCGCCCGCTACGGCATGGAATGTGTGGTCTACATGGGCAGTGAAGACGTGAAGCGCCAGTCGCCCAACGTCTACCGATTGCACCTGCTGGGCGCTCGTGTGGTGCCGGTCGAAAGCGGCTCCAAGACGCTAAAAGACGCGCTCAACGAAGCCATGCGCGACTGGGTCACCAACATCGAGAACACGTTCTATATCATCGGCACGGTGGCGGGCCCGCACCCCTACCCGGCGATGGTGCGTGACTTCCAGCGTGTGATCGGCGACGAGTGCCTGGTGCAGATGCCCGAGATGATCAAGCGCCAGCCCGATGCCGTGATCGCCTGCGTGGGCGGTGGCTCGAATGCCATGGGCATCTTCTACCCCTACATCGAGCACGAGGGCACCCGCCTGATCGGTGTCGAGGCCGCAGGGCAGGGCCTCGAATCCGGCAAACACTCGGCCAGCCTCAACAAGGGCTCACCAGGCGTGCTGCATGGCAACCGCACCTATCTGCTGCAAGACGACAACGGGCAGATCACCGAGACGCACTCCATCTCGGCTGGGCTCGACTACCCCGGCGTGGGCCCCGAGCATGCGTACCTGAAGGACATCGGCCGCGCCGAATACGTCGGCATCACCGACGCTGAAGCGCTGCAGGCCTTTCACCGCCTGTGCCGCACCGAAGGCATCATCCCGGCGCTGGAGTCGGCGCACGCCGTGGCCTACGCGATGAAGCTCGCGCCCACGATGCGCTCCGACCAGCACCTGCTGGTCAACCTCTCCGGCCGAGGCGACAAGGACATCGGCACCGTGGCCGACCTCTCTGGCGCCGAATACTTTGACCGTCCCTCGCAGGCCGGTCGCAGCGTGAAGGGGGGCGCATGAGCCGCATTCAAGCTGTTTTCGAGACCCTCAAGGCGCAAGGCCGAAAGGCGCTGATCCCCTACGTGATGGCCGGGGATCCCTACCCCGACGCCACCGTCGAGGTGCTGCTGGCGATGGCGAAGGCGGGGGCCGACGTGATCGAGTTCGGTGTGCCGTTCTCCGACCCCATGGCCGATGGCCCGGTGATCCAGGCGGCGGGTGAGCGTGCCTTGGCAAAAGGCATCGGACTGCCTCAGGTGTTCGACTTCGTGCGCGGTTTCCGCAGCAGCAACGACACCACGCCCATCGTGCTCATGGGCTATGCCAACCCCATCGAACGTTACGACCAGCGGTTGGGCGATGGTGCCTTCGTGCGCGACGCCAAGGCGGCTGGTGTCGATGGCGTGTTGGTCGTGGACTATCCGCCTGAAGAGTGCGAGGCTTTCGCTGCGCGGATGAGGGCTGCCGAACTCGATCCGATTTTCCTGCTGGCCCCCACCTCGACCGAACAACGGATCAAGGACGTGGCCCGCATCGCGACCGGCTTCGTCTACTACGTGTCGCTCAAGGGCGTGACCGGCTCAGGCGCGATCGACACCCAGGCTGTAGCAGAGGCTGTGCCCCGCATTCGTGCCCACGTGAAGGTGCCGGTCGGGGTGGGCTTCGGCATCCGCGATGCGGAAACGGCCATGGCGGTGGCAGCCGTCTCCGATGCCGTCGTGATCGGCGCCCGCATTGTGAAATTGCTTGAATCCCAAACACGCGACAATGTTGCCTCCGCGGGCGCGGCGTTCATCGCCGAGATCCGCGCAGCCCTCGATTCCTTGAAAGGAGCTCCCGCATGAGCTGGCTTGAGAAACTGCTGCCCCCCAAGATGCAGCAGACCGACCCGAGCGAACGCCGCACGGTGCCCGAAGGTCTGTGGATCAAGTGCCCGTCTTGCGAGACGGTGCTTTACAAGAACGACCTCGAACAGAACATCAACGTCTGCCCGAAGTGTGGTCACCACCACCGCATCGGTGCGCGTGCCCGCCTGAATGCTTTCCTCGACGGCGAAGGCCGCTACGAGATCGGCCAAGAGGTGGTGCCGGTCGACGCGCTCAAATTCAAGGACAGCAAGCGTTACCCCGAGCGCCTCAAACTGGCGATGGAAGCCACCGGCGAAACCGATGCGCTGGTGGTGATGGGCGGCGCGCTGCACACCATCCCGGTGGTGGCGGCCTGCTTCGAGTTCGACTTCATGGGCGGCTCGATGGGCTCGGTGGTCGGCGAGCGCTTCGTGCGCGGCGTCGAGATGGCCGTCGAGCAGAAGGTGCCTTTCATCAGTTTCACCGCCACCGGCGGTGCGCGCATGCAAGAAGGCCTGCTCAGCCTGATGCAGATGGCCAAGACCAATGCGGCGCTGACGCATTTGTCCAAAGCCAAGCTGCCTTACGTGAGCGTGCTGTGCGACCCCACCATGGGCGGTGTGTCGGCGAGCTTTGCTTTCGTGGGTGACATGGTGATCGCCGAACCCAAGGCGCTGATCGGCTTTGCCGGCCCGCGCGTGATCGCCGACACCGTGCGCGAGAAGCTGCCCGAGGGCTTCCAGCGTGCCGAGTTCCTGATGCAGACCGGTGCCATCGACGCCATCGTCGACCGGCGCGAGCTGCGCAGCGTGATCGCCAAGGCCTTGGCGATGTTGCAGCGGCAAAGCGCTGACGCCGTCGCCTGAGCCCACCTCGCCTGACAGCGCACAAGGGCGGCCTCGGCCGCCCTTGCGCATTCAAACCTCCGAACCCCATGCCCCAACCGACCACCCTCGCCGAATGGCTGGACCACTGCGAGCGCCTGCACCCCAAAGACATCGACATGGGCCTGGCGCGCAGCGAGGCCATCAAACAACGTCTCGGCCTCGCGTTCAAGGTGCCGGTGATCACCGTGGCGGGCACCAATGGCAAGGGCTCGACCTGCACGATGCTCGAATCCATCGGTCTGCAGGCGGGCTACAAGGTGGGCCTCTACATCAAGCCGCACTTCGTTCACTTCGAAGAGCGCTGTCGCGTGAATGGCGCGATGGTGTCGGCGGCCGAGCTGCTGCCGCACTTCGAGGCGGTCGAACAGGCGCGCGGCGAGATGGCGCTGACCTATTTCGAGTTCACCACCCTGGCCATCTTGCGGCTGCTGTCGCAGGCGGAGCTCGACATGGTGATCCTCGAAGTGGGCCTGGGCGGGCGGCTCGACACGGTCAACGTGATCGACGCCGACTGCGCCGTCATCACCAGCATCGCGCTCGACCACATGGAATACCTCGGCCCCGACCGCGAAGCCATCGGCCGCGAGAAGGCCGCGATCATGCGGCCCGGCAAGCCAGCGGTGTTCAGTGACCCGGTGCCGCCCGCGAGTGTGGGGGCCTATGCGCAAGAGATCGGTGCCGACCTCTGGCAGATCGGCCGTGATTTCAACTACGCCGGCGACAAGCAGCAATGGGGTTGGGGCGGGCGCAACAAGCGCTTCAACGGCCTGGCCTACCCGGCGCTGCGCGGCGCCAACCAATTGCTCAACGCCTCGGGCGCACTGGCTGCATTCGAGGCCTTGCGCGACCGTCTGCCGATCACCGCGCAGGCCGTGCGCAATGGCTTGGCGACGCTTGAGTTGCCGGGCCGCTTTCAGATCGTGCCCGGCCAGCCCACGCTGGTGCTCGACGTGGCACACAACCCGCACGCGGTGGGCGCGCTGTTCGAGAACCTCGACCAGATGGGTTTCTTCCCGCGCACACATGCCGTGCTGGGCGTGATGGCCGACAAGGACATCACCGCCATCCTCACCCGCATGGCGCCGCTGGTCGACCACTGGCATTTTTGCGACCTGCCCATCCCGCGTGCAGCCACGGCGCAGCAGCTGAAATCGTTGCATCAGAGCCTTGCCTTGCGCGGCCCCGGGCCGGTCACCACCGCCTGCCATGCCAACCCCTCCGAAGCCCTGCGCGCCGCAGTGTCTGCAGCAGACCCCGCTGATAGAATCGTGGCCTTCGGCTCGTTTTACACCGTGGGCGGCGTGCTGAAGGACGGTCTGCCCCGTCTGACCGCCAAGCACGTCGGCTGACACCAGCCACCGGCCTTCTCCGCCGGTCACGCGTGCGGGTGGGGCCAGCCTTCAACCAGCCCTCAACGAGCGCGCAAACGCCCCACCTGGAACCAGCACTGCATGGGTTTGCTGTCATTTCTGAAGCGCAAGTCGGGTGATGCCCTCAAGGCGTCTGCCAAGTCACCCGAGCCCGTCGACACGGTGCAGCAAGCCCGCACACGTGCTCGCCAGCGCCTGGTGGGCGCGGTGGTGCTGGTGGCGGCGGGGGTGATCGGCTTTCCGCTTCTGTTCGAGACGCAGCCACGGCCCTTGCCCGTCGACACCCCGATCGAAATTGCCCGCAAGGACGGTAGTGCATCATCTGCGCCGCGCCCCACCCCCGCGCCGCGTGTCACACCACCGGTGGTGCCCCCGAGCGTGGTCGCCGAAACGCCGGCCGAAGCGGGGCGTGACGTGGTGGCTGCAGCCTCGGCGCCGGCAGCCGTTGCATCCGCGTCGCCGGCGGAGGCCAAGCCGACACCCGCGCTGCCGGTTGAACCGAAACCCGAACCGAAACCTGCGACGCCCAAGCCCGAGGCCAAGCCCGCTGACAGTGCCCGCGCTCAGGCGCTGCTTGAAGGCAAAGACGCCAAGCCGGCCGCCGCCGAAGGCCGTTTCGTGGTGCAGGTCGGCGCTTTTGCCGAAGTGACCGCGGCGCGTGAAGCGCGTCAGAAGGTTGAGAAGCTCGGCCTCAAGACCTACACCCAGGTGGTCGAGACTTCCAGCGGCAAGCGCATTCGGGTACGCGTGGGGCCGTTTGCCTCGCGCGGCGAGGCCGACAAGGCCGCTGACAAGATCAAGTCTGCGGGCCTGCCTTCGGCGGTCTACACGCTCTGACGTCGAGCCATGCAATGGGTCGACCTCGTTCTCGCCGGTGTGTTGTTGATCTCGGTGATCGTCGGGCTGGTGCGCGGCTTTGTGTTCGAAGTGCTGTCGTTGCTGGGCTGGTTCGTGGCCTATTTCGCGGCGCATTGGTTCGCCGCCGAACTCGCGCCGCACATTCCGGTGGGCAAACCCGGCTCGGGCATCAACCACGCAGCGGCTTTCGCTGCGCTTTTCATTGGCGTCTTGCTGGCATGGGCGATTGCGTCGCGCCTGTTGCGCTTCCTGATCCACGCCACCCCTTTGAGCCTGCCCGACCGCGCGCTGGGCGCCGGGTTCGGCCTGCTGCGCGGGCTGCTGCTGCTGCTGGCGGCCGCCACCGTGATCAGCCTCACACCTTTGGTGAAATCTCCCACCTGGCAAGCTTCGCAAGGTGCACAGTGGCTGCATGCGGCGCTGACGGGCTTGCGCCCGGTGCTTCCACCCCAACTTTTGCAGCACCTGCCGGCGCCTGCCAGCACGGTGCGTTGAAACCCAAGGATTTCCCATGTGCGGCATCGTCGGCGTCATCTCCAAGAGCCCGGTCAACCAGCTGATCTATGACGCGCTGCTGCTCTTGCAGCACCGAGGCCAAGACGCGGCCGGTATCGTCACCATGCAAGGCACCAAGTGCTTCATGCACAAGGCGCGCGGCATGGTGCGTGACGTGTTCCGCACCCGCAACATGCGCGCGCTGCCCGGCCCGGTGGGCCTGGGCCAGGTGCGTTACCCGACCGCAGGCAACGCCTACAGCGAAGAAGAGGCACAGCCTTTTTACGTGAACGCGCCGTTCGGCATCGTGCTCGTACACAACGGCAACCTGACCAATGCGCACACGCTCAAACAAGAGCTGTTCGACATCGACCGCCGCCACATCAACACCACCAGCGACACCGAGGTGCTGATCAACATCCTTGCGCACGAGTTGGGTGTCGCAGCGCGCGACCTGCCGCTGTCGCCCGAAGAAGTGTTCAAGGCCGTGCGCGCGGTGCACAAGCGCCTCAAGGGTTCGTATGCAGTGGTGGCGCTGATTGCGGGTTATGGCCTGCTGGCCTTCCGCGACCCGTACGGCATTCGCCCGCTGTGTTTTGGCGAAACGGTGACGCCCGAAGGCCGCGAGGTGATGGTGGCCAGCGAATCGGTGGCCATCGAAGGCACGGGCCACACGGTGGTCCGCGACGTGGCGCCGGGCGAAGCGGTGTTCATCGACCTCGAGGGCAATACCCACACCCAGCAGTGCGCCGAGAACCCGAGCCTGAACCCCTGCATGTTCGAGTTTGTCTACCTCGCACGGCCTGATTCGGTGATGGACGGCGTCTCGGTTTATCAGGCCCGCCTCAACATGGGCGAGACGCTGGCACAGCGCCTGATCTCGACCATCCGCCCCAACGAGATCGACGTGGTGATTCCCATCCCCGAGTCGAGCCGCCCATCGGCCATGCAGCTCGCGCAAAAGATCGGCAAGCCCTACCGCGAAGGCTTCGTGAAAAACCGCTACGTCGGCCGCACCTTCATCATGCCGGGGCAGGGCGTGCGCAAGAAATCGGTGCGCCAGAAACTCAATGCCATCGGCGTCGAGTTCAAGGGCCGCAACGTGTTGCTGGTCGATGACTCCATCGTGCGCGGCACCACGTCGAAAGAGATCGTGCAGATGGCGCGCGACGCCGGTGCACGCAAGGTTTACATGGCCTCGGCCGCGCCGCCCGTGCGTTACCCTAACGTGTATGGCATCGACATGCCCACCAGCGAAGAGCTGATCGCGCACAACCGCAGCATCGAAGAAATCCGCCAGTTCATCGGCGCCGACGCGCTGATCTACCAAGACGTGGATGCGATGAAGAAAGTGGTGATGGCGCTCAACCCCAAGCTCGCCGGGTTTGAAGCTTCATGTTTTGACGGCCACTACGTGACGGGCGACGTATCGATCGCCGACTTCGACGCGATGGCCACGCAACGCAAGTCGCAAGGTGACGAAGAAGACAACAACGATCGCACGCGGCTCGCGCTGCAAAGCGCCACCGAGCAGTCGTGAGCGTGGGCAAGAAGATCCCGCGCGTTGACCTGCCCAAGGGTTTGCGGCGCGACACGCTGGCGGTCCGCGAGGGCCTGCCGCCCAGCGCCTGGGGCGAAAACTCCGAAGCGCTGTTCCTGACCAGCAGCTTCGTGCAGCCTGACGCGGCCACGGCCGCGGCGCGTTTTGCCAACGAAGAAGAAGCCTTCATCTACTCGCGCTTCAGCAACCCGACGGTGACGATGTTCGAGCGGCGCCTGGCCGCACTCGAAGGAACCGAGGGCTGCATCGGTACGTCGAGCGGCATGAGTGCCATCTTGCTGCTGGGCATGGGCTTGTTGAAGGCCGGTGACCACGTGGTGTGTTCGCAGAGTGTGTTCGGCTCGACCATCATGTTGTTCGGGCGTGAGTTCGGCAGGTTCGGTGTTGAGACGACGTTTGTGTCGCAGACCGAAGTGGACGCGTGGCGCCGGGCGATCAAGCCCAACACCAAACTCCTCTTCGCCGAGTCGCCGACCAACCCGTTGACCGAGGTGTGCGACATCCGTGCGCTCTCGCTCGTCGCAAAAGAGGCCGGTGCGCTGCTGGCCGTCGACAACTGTTTTTGCTCACCGGCCCTGCAGCGGCCGGTGGAGTTTGGTGCCGACCTGGTGGTGCACTCCGGCACCAAGTACCTCGACGGCCAAGGGCGCGTGATCGCCGGCGCGCTCTGCGGCCCCGAGCAGCTCATCAACGAAAAGTTCGTGCCGGTGATGCGCAGCGCCGGCATGTCGTTGTCACCCTTCAATGCCTGGGTGGTGCTCAAGGGCCTGGAGACGCTGGACATCCGCATGCGTGCGCAGTCGGAGCGCGCCTTAAAGCTCGCCACCTGGCTGGAGCAGCAGCCGCAGATCGAGCGTG
>NZ_JANOCG010000295.1:0-2503 GCF_031412075.1 Rhizobacter sp. | reverse complement strand
GCCGGTGGTGGTGTTTTCGATGGAAATGGGCGCCGCCCAGCTGGCGCTGCGCATGGTGGGCTCGCTCGGTCGCATCGACCAGAGCAACCTGCGCACCGGCAAGCTGCGCGACGACGAATGGGGCCGCCTGTCCGAAGCGGTCGAAAAGCTCGGCAAGGCCGCGGTGTTCATCGACGAAGGCTCGGCTCTCACCCCTACCGAGCTGCGTGCCCGTGCGCGCCGCCAGGCCCGCCAGTGCGGGCAGCTTGGGTTGATCGTGGTCGACTACCTGCAGCTGATGAGCGGCAGCGGTGGCAGCAGTGAAGAAAACCGCGCCACCGTGATCGGTGAAATCTCGCGCGGCCTGAAATCATTGGCCAAGGAGCTGAAATGCCCGGTGATCGCGCTGTCGCAGCTCAACCGAAGCGTTGAAACCCGTACCGACAAACGCCCGATGATGAGCGACTTGCGCGAGTCCGGCGCCATCGAGCAGGACGCCGACGTCATCATGTTCATCTACCGCGATGACTACTACACCAAGGAGCAGAGCAAGGAACCCGGTGTGGCCGAGATCATCATCGGCAAGCAGCGTAACGGCCCCACGGGCACGGTGAAGCTGGCTTTCCTGAAGCCATTGACCAAATTCGAGAACATGGCACCCGGGAGCTCCGGCTCCGACATGTACTGAGGCTGGCCAGACGGGTGATCTGCTGTGTGGGCTACAGCACAGAAGGAAATCTGGGGTGACGCTATCTTGCAGGCACCCCTGTTCCACCGCCTGAGGAGCCGCCTTGATCACCTTCAAAGTGAAAGACATGTTTTCGAGTCGCTCGGCCGGCACCATCGTGAAGTCGGTGAAGGCGCTGGACAGCGGTGCGAGAGTGCGCGTCAACATGGAAACCTATTCGGTGGAGATCGAGCCCAGCTGGGCCCGGCCTGACGCCTTCCGCGAGGCCATTGGCAAGGCCGGATTCACGCCGGAGGCGCCAAAGGTCGCTCCGCCGAAGCCGCCATTCGCAGGCGAGGTCGACGTGCCTCTGCCCTGAAGTCAACGCTCAAGCCACCCGTTGGTGATCTTGCCCCTGCATAACCGGACACGGTCTATACGCTGGTTGACGTGTACCCCGTGAGGGTGACGCGTTGCTGATGTTGCCTGAACTCTCTGGGCGAGCGCATTCTCAGGCTCGAGTGCGGGTGCACATTGTTGAAGTGCTCGAAGGCCTCGGGGAGTTGCGCCATCACTGCCTTGGCGTTGGCGAGGTTCATTCGGCTGACGTAGTCGCGCTTGAAGGTGTTGACGAAGCTCTCGGCGATGCCGTTGCTCTGCGGGCTGCACACGGGCGTGGTGACGGGCTTGAGCCCAAGCGAGCGAGCAATCGCGCGCGTGTCGTGAGCGATGTAGGCGCCACCGTTGTCCGTGAGGAACTCCAGTTCACGGCCCTCGGGAAGGGCCTCCACGGCGCCGAAGCGCCTCTCGACAGCCTCGATGAGCATCTCGCGCACCGGCTCGCCTGGCAGGCCTTTGCCGGGCCACGCGCGCCAAGCCATGACCTCCCGGTCGCAGCAATCCTTGGCGAAGGTCGCGGTCACGGTTTCGCCCGAATCGCACTTGATCTCGAAGCCGTCTGAGCACCACCGGGTGTCACTGGTGCCTACCGCCACCTTGCCCTCGTGCTTGCGGCTGGACTGCGGTCTGCGCGGGGCCTTGGGAAGCAGCAGCTTGGCCTCGGCCATCACGCGGTACGCGCGCTTCGGATTGACCATTTGTCGCCCTTCAGCGCGACGCTGGCGATTGACCAATGCGCAGGCGCGGCGGTACCCGTAGCTCGGCAGATCGGCGATGTGCAGCCGAATCTCGCCAAGCAACTCCTCGTCAGGTGCCGGCGTGCGGTTCATCCGCCCATCACGCCAGTCCTGCGAGCGGTGAACCCGCGTGTGCAAGTACGAGCGCGCCAGACCCAGTGCTTCACAGACGGCCTTCACGGCTCGTCCTTTGGCAACAAGGGCGAGCGCGCAATCCACTTTTTTTCGGCGGCGAACTCCACAGCTTCCTTGAGGATCTCGTTCTCCACGGTCTTCTTGCCCAGGATGCGCTGCAGCTTGGCGATCTCTGCGCGAGCAGCAGCCAGCTCCGACGCCGGCACCACCGACTCACCGGCAGACACAGCGACCAACGCGCCCTCTCTGTCAAGCTTGCGCCACTGGAACAGCAGGCTTGCCGCGACGCTCTCCTGGCGCGCCACCAGCGACACCGACATGCCGGGCTCATACGTGCGTCGCACGAGCGCCGCCTTCTCCTGAACCGACCACCGCCGCCGGCGTTGATCGGTCATCACAATCTCTACGGGCTCTGTACGCCTAGTCATATTCACAGTCCTACTCCTATCCTCAAAGATAAGCGATGGACCGTGTCCGGTCATTCAGGGGGCCAGCTCAGAACTGGCCACGCTGGAATGGGTGGCCTGGTTCAACCATCACTGCCTGCTTGAGCCCATCGGCTACATCCCGCCAGCAGAGGCTGAGG